>DASVPJ010000012.1:0-120610 GCA_036382875.1 Mycobacteriales bacterium | reverse complement strand
CGCCCCCGCGTCGCAGTGCCCGACGATCGCGTCGGAGTGGGAGGACCCGAAGGGCGTGCCGATCTCGGCGATCCTCTTCGGCGGCCGCCGCGCCACGTCCGTCCCGCTCGTCACCGAGTCGCGCGACTGGCAGCACGGCGTGTTCCTCGGCTCGACGGTGTCGTCGGAGACGACCGCCGCGGCCGCGGGCGCGATCGGCCAGCTCCGCCGCGACCCGTTCGCGATGCTGCCGTTCTGCGGCTACAACATGGGTGACTACTTCGCGCACTGGCTCTCCGTCGGCCGGGCGACCGACGCCGAGAAGCTGCCGCGCATCTACTACGTCAACTGGTTCCGCAAGGACGCGTCGGGCAAGTGGCTGTGGCCGGGCTACGGCGAGAACAGCCGCGTCCTCAAGTGGATCGTCGAGCGCCTCGACGGTGCCGCCGAGGGCGTCGACACGCCGATCGGTGTCGTTCCGACGCCCGCGGCGCTGGACACGACCGGCCTCGACATCCCGGCCGAGGACCTCGACGTGCTGCTGTCGGTGGACACCGAGACCTGGAAGCAGGAGGCGGCGCTCATCCCGGCGCACTTCGAGTCGTTCGGCGACCACCTGCCGAAGGAGCTGTGGGCGGAGTACGAGACGCTGCTCGCCCGCCTCGACGGGTAGCCACCGCTCGCCGCCGCCCAGCCGCGCCCCGGCGGCGGCGTTCTCGGTCGCTCGTGGCCGCAGGCCACGTCGCTCCCTGCGGCCTTGCCAGGCCACGCCTGACCGGCGGCCCCGCCGGTCAAGCCCCCGCCCGAACGTGCCGAGAACCCCCGGAACGCCTGCCACTACGTACCCGGGGGGTACTTCGTGATCATCTGGGGGTTCCGTACCTACGCGCAGCAGCTCGCGGTGCTCGTCGCCCGCTGCGCGCTCCAGGGCCACAACGCCGCGCACGCCGTCGTGCGCCGGCGCACCAAGTTCACGCTGTTCTTCATCCCGCTGTTCCCGGTGAGCAGCAAGCACCTGCTCGTCTGCTCGATGTGCGGCAACGCCACGCCGGTCGCCAAGGAGAACGTCGAGAGCGTCCTCGCCGAGGCGCAGCGGCAGGAGCTGGAGCGCGGCGGGCAGCAGTACGCCGAGTTCCAGGCGCCGGTCACCGAGCCGGGCGCCAACTAGCCGCGCCCCCGCCGCCGGCGACCCGGCCGCCCGGCCGCCCGGCGACCCGGCCGCCCGGCCGTCCGGCCGCCCGGCCGCGCGGCCGCGGCCCGGGCCAGCCGGACCCGTTCTGTGCAGCCCCGGCCGCGCCTCCCCGCGTGGCGATCTTCACAGAACGGGTGCGGCGGCGGCCCCCGGCTCCAGCCGCCGGGTCATCCGCACCAGGTACGGCCGCCAGCCGTACGTCCGCCAGTACGGCTCGGCGGTCATGTTGGTCAGCCGCCAGTCGGTCCACGAGACGGTGTGGCCGCGTTCGCGGCCCAGCGCCAGCCCGGCCAGCGTCATCGCCGCGCCCAGGCCGCGCCCCCGCGCGTCCGCGCGCAGCACCATGTGCCCCAGCGCCCACGCGCCGTCCGGCACGGCGACGCGCGGCGGCAGCGGCTCCCACGTCGAGAACCCCACCGCCTCCCCGCCCTCCTCGGCGACCAGGTACGCCGTCGCCGGGTTCTCCATGTCCTCCCGCCACAGCTCCTCGGACACCACCGGCGCCGGCGACCAGCACGGTGGCTCGGCCAGGTGCCGGCGCAGCAGCGGCAACAGCGGCCGCAACGTCTCGAAGTCCCCGACGTCCGCGAGCCGCACCCGCGGGTCCGCCCCGGCCCGCGGCTGTGACGCCAACGACGCCAGCGCGAAGACGTGCTCGCGCCCGAACGCCAGGTTCGCGAACGCCTCGCCCGCCACGGCGTCCGCGTCCGGCATCTCCACCGCGTGCCGCAACGCGCCCGCGGCCACGAAGTCCCGCGACACCGCGGCGTACAGCGCGCGGTAGGTCGCGACGTCGCCGGCGCAGTGCCCGGCGTAACGCACCCACCCCGCGTCCCCGTCCACCAGCCCCAGCGCGTACCCGCCTGGCGCCGCCCTCCCGCTCGTGCCCGCGTCCAGCAGCGCGGAGATCTCGGCGACGGCATCCACCGGCGCCGCGAGCGGGTGCCCCGTCGGGCGGGCCGCGAGCAGCGCCGCCGCCCACTCCACGTCCGAGCGGGAGAACGGCCGGAGGTCCACGGACGAGCAGCCTGCCGTACGCTGGCGCGCGAGCGAAAGGGAGTTTCGTTGGGCGCGCGCAACCTGCTCTACGGCGTGTACGAACGCCGCCTGGCCCGCCAGCTCCACGGCGCCCCGGTCCCGCGCCACGTCGGCGTCATCCTCGACGGCAACCGGCGGTGGGCGCGGTCGGTCGGCGCGGAGCCGCAGCAGGGCCACAAGCGCGGCGCCGACCTCATCGAGGATCTCCTGCAGTGGTGCGAGGAGGCGGGCGTCGAGGTCGTCACGCTGTGGCTGCTCTCGGCCGACAACCTCTCCCGCCCGCAGGCCGAGCTGGCGCCGTTGCTCCAGATCATCGAACGCACCCTGCTCGACCTGTCCGCGCCCGAGCACGACTGGCGGGTCAACCCGATGGGCTCGCTCGACCTGCTGCCGGACTCGACCGCGCGGGCGATGAAGGAGGCGGCGGACGCGACCGCCGCGAAGCCGGGTCTCGTCGTCAACGCCGCCGTCGGCTACGGGGGCCGGCGCGAGATCGCCGACGCCGTGCGGTCGCTGCTCACCGAGCACGCCGCGAAGGGCGCGAGCATCGAGGAGGTGGCCGCGATGCTCGACGTCGAGCACATCGCCGAGCACCTCTACACCCGCGGCCAGCCCGACCCGGACCTCGTCATCCGCACGTCGGGGGAGATCCGGCTGAGCGGGTTCCTGCTCTGGCAGAGTGCCCACTCGGAGTTCTACTTCTGCGACGTCTACTGGCCCGACTTCCGCCGGGTCGACTTCCTCCGCGCGCTGCGTGCGTACGCGCAGCGCCAGCGCCGTTTCGGGGTGTGAGAGTGACCGACCTGGTTCGCGAGTACCTGATGCTCGGCCTGCGGTTCGACCGGCTGGTCGAGGGCTTCGTCGACGCGTTCACCGGCGATCCGGCGCTGCGCGCCGCGGTGGCGAACGAGCCCGCGCCGCTGCCCGCGGAGCTGGCCAAGCGCGCCACCGAGCTGCGCGGGGAGCTGCCGTCGGCGGGGCTGCCGGCCGACCGCGTCGCGTGGCTGGACGGCCAGCTCGCCGCGCTGGCGGTCAGCGGCCGCAAGCTCGGCGGCGAGGAGGTGGGCTTCGTCGACGAGGTCGAGTCGTACTTCCAGGTGCGGATCGAGCCCGGCGACACCGACGCCTACGTCGCCGCGCACGACGCGCTCGCGGCGCTGCTGCCCGGCGACGGGCCGCTGCTCGACCGCTACGTCGCCTGGCGCGAGGCGGAGATCGTGCCGGCGGACAGGCTCGGCGAGGCGATCGACGCGTTCAGCAGCGACCTGCGCGACCGGGTGCGGGCGGCGTACCCGCTGCCCGAGCAGGAGACCGTCGAGTACGAGGTCGTCACGGACAAGCCGTGGAGCGGCTTCAACTACTACCTCGGCTCCTACCGCTCGCGCGTCGCGGTCAACGCCGACCTGCCGATGCGCAAGGCGGACCTGCCGAAGCTGATCGCGCACGAGTCGTACCCGGGCCACCACACCGAGCACTGCCGCAAGGAACGCCTGCTGGTCGAGGGCGGGATGCGCGACGAGCACCGCATCTTCCTCGTGAACACCCCCGAGTGCCTGATGGCCGAGGGGCTCGCCGACCTCGGCGTGCGGGTCGCCGTCGGCCCATCGTGGGGCGCCTGGGCGAGCGGCATCTACGCCGACCTCGGCATCGCGTTCGACGGCGAGCTGGCCGAGGCGGTGGGGCGGGCCGCGGCGCCGTTGAACAACGTCCGCCAGGACGCCGCGATCATGCTGCACGACCGCGGCGCGTCCGCCGACGACGCGGTCGCGCACCTCGTGCGGTGGGGCCTGGTGTCGGAGGACCGCGCGCGCAAGTCGCTGGCGTTCCTGACCGACCCGCTGTGGCGGGCCTACACCTCGACCTACGTCGAGGGCTACCGGCTGCTCGGCCGGTGGCTCGACGCCGGCGGGGAGTTCCGGCGGCTGCTGGACGAGCCGCTCACGCCGGCCGCGGTCGTCGCCGACCTGTCGTGAACCTCAAGGACGTCGCCGCGCGCGGCATCACCGGGTTCCACCACGCGCTGGTCCGCGTCTCCGGCGGCCGGGTCGGCGGGCGGCTGGTGGGCATGCCGGTCGTGATCCTGGAGACGACCGGGCGCAAGAGCGGGCAGGTGCGGCGCACGATGCTCACCGCGCCCGTCGTGGACGGCGACACGGTCGTCCTCGTGGCGTCGTACGGCGGCGACGACCGGCACCCGCAGTGGTACCTCAACCTCGTCGCGCAGCCGGACGTCGCGATCGAGCTGGGCGGCGTGCGGCGCGCGATGCGCGCGCGGGTCGCCACGGCCGAGGAGAAGGCCGCGCTGTGGCCGCGCATCACGAAGGCGTACCGCGGCTACGCCGCCTACCAGAAGCGCACCGACCGGGACATCCCGGTCGTGCTGCTGACGCCTAGAACGGCCTGATGCACGTCGCGGAGACGTAGCGGCAGGTCGGCGTCTGCGGGCAGTAGTCCGGCGTGCAGGCCTGCGCGGCGGGCACGCCCGCGAGGAGGGAGCCGGCGAAGGCCGCCGAGGCGGCGAGGGCGAGGAGTCGTCGGGTCATGGTGCCGGAGACTACCCGCCGCCCTACCTGCGGCGGTACCCGAGCATCGAGTGGAAGACGAGCCCGCCGGTGATCGTCACGCCGTAGTCCTTGAGACCCTCGACGTGGTCCTCCTCCTCGGTCGGCGTCGGCAGCAGCGCGCCGAAGATCGACACGCGGCCGCGGCCGTACGGCAGGTGGCCCAGCGCGGTGAACGCGCCCTCATCGTCCGACACGGTGCCGACGGTGACACCCTTCGCCGCCGCCCAGGCCGCGGTCGTGATGCCGTAGTGCGGCGCGGAGGAGGTCGGCGAGAAGCCGAGCGGGACCTCGTAGTACGTCTGGCTCGACGTGTCCGACAGGCCCTTCTCCCACTCGTGGGTGAGGTCGCCGAAGTCGATGTGGCCGGCGTTCGTCTTCGTCGAGCGGGTGATGCTGTCGCCGCTGAGGCCGAAGTTGCGCGCGTACGGCACCGCGGCGTCGGTCAGCACGAGCTGGCCGCCGTTCTTGACGAATGCCTGCAACGCCTTGCGGTACGCCACCGGGTCGACGCGGCGGCCCTTCGGGTCCGGCGGCATCGCCACGTCGGCGAGCACCAGCGAGTCGTAGGACGACAGCCGCGCGCGGCCGGTGGCGATGTCGTACGACGTCAGCGGCGCGACGGTCGTCCGCGCGGCGGCGCGCAGGTCGTCGAAGTAGCGCATCCGCGAGACGTCGTAGCGGCGGGGCCGGTCGCCCGGCTCGGGCTTGAAGCCGAGTCCGTCGGACGACTTCACGCGGCGCGGGTCGAACGCGTACGCCACCCGGCCGAGCTTGAGGTTCGGCCGCACCGCGTCGGTGACGTGCGCCTCGACCATCAGCGCCTCGATGAGGCCCTGCACGCCGGCGACGTGCGCCTGCTCGATCGCGCCGACCCAGGCGCTCATCGGGACGCTGTGCGAGAGGAAGTTCTCGGCGTCGATCTCGACCGCGCCGCGCTCCTGGGTGAACCAGTCGCCCATGAAGCCGCCGTCGTCGTAGCCGACCACGTCGTAGCCGGTCGCCGCCTTCGAGGGTGCCTGGACGCCGAGCGCGTCGGCCGCGATGCCGGCCACGACGAGCTGCTCGGCGAACTTCCGCTCGATCGTCTGGATGGCGTGGCTGGCGAGCTGGGCCTCCTGCGCCTGCATCTTCGGAGACCACTGCCCCGCCGGCCACATCAGGTCGGCGAACGCCTGGTTGGACGACGTGAGCTCGCCGTGGATGTCGCTCGCGGTCGCGATCTTGCCGAGCGAGCGGACGAGCTGCACCCAGCCGTTCGCCTCCGGCTCGGACATCGGGGTCGCGTCGCGGTTGGTCCAGCCGACGGTCGGGAGCTCGCGGTTGAGGTCCTCGCCGTTGGCGTTGCCGCGCTCGAACACGCCGCCTTTGGCCAGGTCGCCGACCGCCCACCCGTCGACGTTGACGACGCCGAGCCAGAGCTCGGTGCGGGCCAGCACGGCGTCCAGCGGCATCTTCACCGGGCCGGAGTACAGGAGGTGCTTGGGGTCGGTCTTCGCCCAGCGGGCCAGCGTCTCGGCGTAGCGGAGGCCGCCCTCGCGCCCGGCCGGCTCGTTGCCGTGCACCGACAGCGAGACGACGACCTTCTTCTTCGCGCCGCGCACCTTCTCGTTCGTGATCCGGATGACCGGGATCTCGCGGCCGCCGGCCGACACGTGCTTCTTGTTGCGCGTCCACTGCGACAGCGGCTTCACGTCGACCACGTCCGGCGCCAGCGCCTCGATCGCGCGCAGCGCGGGCCAGGTCTCGTCGCCGTACTGGAGGAACGACACCGAGCGCAGCGGGTCCGGGATCACCCGGTCGCCGCACGCGGCGGTGGGCACGGTCGTGCAGGTGGGCGCGGCCTCGACCGGCAAGCCGAGCGAGGCGACGCCGAGGGCCAGGGCGGCGGCGACGAGAGTGGTGCGCATACCGGAACGGTTCGCGCGCGCGGGGGCGGCTCCTGCCGGGCGCCCGTTACGTCCGGGTATCGGGTGTTCGGCCCGCGTGACCCGTAACCGGGCGTGTCGCTACGCCGCCCGCGCCCGGCGCGGCCCTACCGTCGGACGAGGCGACGCCCACAGCGCCGCCCCCCTTCCGGAGGCCGCCATGACCGCAGCCACGACCCGCGCGAACCGGAAGCGAGGCGCGCGCGGCATCTCCTACGTCATCGACACCAGCGTCCTGCTGTCCGACCCGTCGGCGATGTTCCGCTTCGCGGAGCACGAGGTGGTGCTGCCCCTCGTGGTCATCGGCGAGCTGGAGGACAAGCGGGCGCACCCCGAGCTGGGGTACTTCGCGCGGACCGCGCTGCGCCACCTCGACGACCTGCGGATCAAGCACGGCCGCCTCGACCAGCCGTTGCCGCTCAACGACGCCGGCGGCACGTTGCAGGTCGAGCTGAACCACTCCGACCCCGCCGTCCTGCCGCTCGGCTTCCGCGCGGACGGCAACGACCACCGCATCCTCGCCGTCGCGCTGAACCTGGCCGCCGAGGGCCGCGACGTCACGCTCGTCTCGAAGGACCTGCCGCTGCGGGTCAAGGCCGCGTCGGTCGGGGTCAACGCCGAGGAGTACCGCGCCGAGCTCGCCGTCGACGCCGGCTGGACCGGCATGGCCGAGGTCGAGGTCGGCTCCGACGTCATCGACGCGCTCTACGCGAACGAGGCCGTCGACGTCGAGGCCGCGCGCGAGCTGCCGTGCCACACCGGGCTCGTGCTGATCGGCGACCGCTCGTCCGCGCTCGCCCGCGTGCAGCCCGACAAGTCGGTACGGCTCGTGCGCGGCGACCGCGACGCGTTCGGCCTGCACGGCCGCAGCGCCGAGCAGCGCATCGCGCTCGACCTGCTGCTCGACCCCGACGTCGGCATCGTCTCGCTCGGCGGCCGGGCCGGCACCGGCAAGTCCGCGCTCGCGCTGTGCGCCGGCCTGGAGGCCGTCCTCGAACGCCGCGCGCACAAGCGGGTCGTCGTGTTCCGGCCGCTCTACGCCGTCGGCGGCCAGGAGCTCGGCTACCTGCCCGGCAGCGAGAACGAGAAGATGGCGCCCTGGGCGCAGGCCGTCTACGACACGCTCGGCGCGCTCGTCGCCGAGGAGGTCATCGACGAGATCGTGCACCGCGAGATGCTCGAGGTGCTGCCGCTGACCCACATCCGCGGGCGCTCGCTGCACGACGCGTTCGTCATCGTGGACGAGGCCCAGTCGCTCGAACGTGGCGTGCTGCTGACCGTCCTCTCGCGGATCGGGGCCAACTCCCGCGTCGTCCTCACCCACGACGTCGCCCAGCGCGACAACCTGCGCGTCGGCCGGCACGACGGCGTCGCCGCGGTCATCGAGGCGTTGAAGGGGCACCCGCTGTTCGCCCACGTGACGCTGACCCGCAGCGAGCGCTCGCCGATCGCGGCGCTGGTCACGGAATTGCTGGAGGACGTGCCGCTCTGATCGGGTAGGTTCGCGCCTCGTGGCAGAAGCAACGAGGAAGTCCCCGGCCAAGAAGGCGCCGGCGAAGAAGGCAGCGCCGGCGCGCAAGGCGGCGCCGGCGAAGAAGGCAGCGCCCCCGCGCGCGGCGGCGCGCGCCCCCGAGCGCGCGCCCGAGCCCGCCGCGCCGCCGCCCCCCGACACGTGGGCGATCGAGGTCGCCGGTCTCAAGAAGTCGTTCAAGGGCGGCGTCGACGCGGTGCGCGGCGTCGACCTGCGGGTGCGCGAGGGGGAGGTGTTCGGCTTCCTCGGCCCCAACGGCGCCGGCAAGACCACGACCGTGCGGATGCTCTGCACGCTGCTCGGCATCACGGACGGCAGCGCGTACGTCGCCGGTCACGACGTCGTGCGCGAGCCCGCGGCCGTGCGCAAGCGGATCGGGGTGGCGTTGCAGGAGATCGGGCTCGACCCCCTGCAGACCGCGCGCGAGCTGCTCACGCTCCAGTGCGGCCTCTACGGCATGAACGCCGCGACCGCGACCGCCCGCGCGAACGAGCTGCTCGACCTCGTCGGCCTCACCGAGGCGGCCGACCGGCGCACCAAGACGTTCTCCGGCGGCATGAAGCGCCGGCTCGACCTCGCGAGCGCGCTCGTGCACCACCCGCAAGTGCTGTTCCTGGACGAGCCGACGACCGGCCTCGACCCCGCGTCGCGGGCGACCGTGTGGGACGAGGTGAAGCGGATCAACGACTCCGGCACGACCGTGTTCCTCACCACGCAGTACCTCGAGGAGGCCGACCAGCTCTGCGACCGGCTGGCGATCATCGACCACGGCAAGATCGTGGCGGAGGGCACGCCCGAGGAGCTGAAGTCCGCGATGGGCCACGACGTCGTCACCGTCGACGTCGCGGAGGCGGACTCCGCGGCCGCGCGCGACGCGCTCGGCAAGCTGGCCGGCGTCCAGAAGGTCGTGGACGACAAGGGCGACCTGGCGCTCTACGTGGAGAACGGCGCGCAGGCCGTTCCGGAGGTCGTCCGGCTGCTCGACAAGGCGAAGGTGTCGGCCCGCTCCATCTCGGTGTCGCGGCCGACGCTGGACGACGTGTTCCTGCAGGCGACGGGCCGCCGGCTCGAAGGCGACGACGAGGAGGTGCCGGCGTGAACGTCCTGTGGCTGCTGACCAAGCGCGCCGTCCGCGAGGCGATCCGCACGCCGGAGTCGACGGTGCCGCTGCTGTTCATCCCCGTGTTCTTCCTGTTCGTGAACCTGGGGCAGCTCGGCAAGCAGTTCGAGGGCCAGGACTGGCTGCAGGGGCAGAACTACGCGGCGTTCCAGCTCCCGGTTTCGATGATCTTCGCGGTCATCGGCATCGGCAGCGGCCTCGCGCTCGTCGCCGAGATCGAGAACGGCTACTTCGACAAGTTCCTCGTCGCGCCGATCTCGCGGACGCACATCCTGCTCGGCCGGCTGGGCGCGGACTTCCTGCGCAACCTCGTCACCGCGACCGTCGTGCTCGTACTCGGCTTCGTCGTCGGCGTGCGGCTGGAGTCCGGCGTCCTCGGCGCCGTCGTGCTGATCGTGCTGTGCGCGTTCTTCGGGGTGGCGTACGGCGCCAGCGCGATCCTGATCGCGTTGCGCACCGGCAACACCCAGGCGGTCAACCTCGCGTCGCTCGTCTTCTTCCCGCTGCTGTTCCTGTCGCCGAACGCCGTGCCGCGCGCCAACATGCAGGGCTGGCTCCAGGCGGCCGCCAAGCTCAACCCGATCACGTACGTGCTCGAAGGCACCCGCTCGCTGGTGCTCGACGGCTGGCGTTCCGGGCCGCTGATCGCCTGCCTGCTGGTGACGGCGGCGACGGCGGTCGTGCTGCTCGGCCTGTCGGTCCGGGCGATGAGCTCGTACGGCGACCTGTAGCTCGGCTCGGGTGGGGCGGCCCTCAGCCGCCCCACCCGGAAGCGCCCTAGCCGACGATCTTGGTGCCGGAGCTGCCGAAGCCGTCGCCGTGGCAGCCGACCCAGGCGCCGTGGTCGATGATCTCGCCCCCACCGGCGAGGCAGCCGGCCGCGGTGACGGTTCCCGCGAACGCCGGCGTCGCGATGCCGACGACCGAGCAGATGGCGAGGCCGACACCCGCGACGACGCGCGCGACGAGCTTCTTGGTTCCGAACATGGAGCCCCCTGACGTCCGCGGGCAACGCCGTCTGCGTCCCCCGGAGCGGCCAACGGTGGGGCCGCCGAACGGCAGGGTCAATGGTCCTTCCGAGCCGCCCCGAAGGGGCTAGCCCGCACCCCCACTGTGAAGGTCACCACACGGGCCGGGCGCAGCGGGGGCTTCACAGTTCACGGCCGGGCGGGGTGCCACCGCGCCGCGCGGCGGCGTTCAGCGCGGCTCGTGCGGCCGGGCCATCGCGAGCACGTCCAGCGCCGCGTCGAGCTGCTCCTCGGTGAGCTTCCCGTCGCGCACGTGGCCGCGCTCGACCACGACCTGGCGGATCGTCTTGTTCTCGGCGAGCGCCTGCTTGGCGACCTTGGCCGCCTCCTCGTAGCCGAGGTAGCGGTTCAACGGCGTCACGATCGACGGCGACGCCTCGGCGTAGAAGCGGCACCGCTCCACGTCCGCCTCGATGCCGTCGACGGTCTTGTCGGCGAGCAGCCGGGAGATGTTCGCGAGCAGCCGGACCGACTCCAGGACGTTGCGCGCGATGACCGGCAGGTTGACGTTGAGCTCGAAGTTGCCGGCCGCGCCGCCGAACGCCACCGCCGCGTCGTTGCCGACGACCTGCGCGACGACCTGGTGCACGGCCTCGGGGATCACCGGATTGACCTTGCCCGGCATGATCGAGGAGCCGGGCTGGAGGTCGGGCAGGTGGATCTCGCCGAGCCCGGCGCGCGGGCCGCTGGACATCCAGCGGAGGTCGTTGCAGATCTTGTTCAACGACACCGCGACGACCCGCAGCACGCCGGACAGCTCGACCAGCGCGTCCCGCGACGCCTGCGCCTCGAAGTGGTTGCGCGCCTCGGTGAGCGGCAGCCGCATGTCCTCCGCGAGCCGCGCGATGACGCGCGCGGCGAAGCCCGGCGGCGTATTGATCCCGGTGCCCACGGCCGTGCCACCGAGCGGCAGCTCGCCGACCCGCGGCAACGCTCCCTCCAGCCGCTCCGCGCCGTACCGGATGGCGGCGGCGTAGCCCCCGAACTCCTGCCCCAACGTCACCGGCGTCGCGTCCATCAGGTGCGTGCGGCCGCTCTTCACGACGTCCGCGAACTCGGTCGCCTTGCGCTCCAGCGACTCCGCGAGGTGCGCCAGCGCCGGCAGCAGGTCGCGCACCACCGCCCGCGTCGCGGCCAGGTGGATCGCCGAGGGGAACACGTCGTTTGACGACTGCGAGGCGTTCACGTGGTCGTTCGGGTGCACCTCCCGGCCGAGGTCACGCGACGCGAGGGTGGCCAGCACCTCGTTCATGTTCATGTTCGTGGAGGTGCCGGAGCCGGTCTGGAACACGTCGATCGGGAACTGGTCGGCGTGCTCCCCGCGGTTCACCTCGGCGGCGGCGTCGTGGATCGCCCGGCCGACCTCCGGATCGAGGACGCCGAGCGCGGCGTTGACGGTCGCCGCCGCGCCCTTGATGGCGGCCAGCGCCGAGATCAGCGCCGGGTCGACGCGCAGCCCGGAGACCGGGAAGTTCTCGACGGCGCGCTGCGTCTGCGCCCGCCACAGCGCGTCCGCGGGGACGCGGACCTCGCCCATCGAGTCGTGCTCGATCCGGTGGTCCATGCCGCGCTCCGCCGTCAGCGCAGGCCGTAGATGAACACCTGCGCCGAGGCGCAGAAGAAGATCCGCAGCTCGCTCGACGTCGGCGGGTCGTAGAACACGTTGTGGCCGTACTGGGCCGCCGGGACGGTCCAGTCCAGCCACGGCTGGAGGATCGTCTCGGTGCCCGCCTTGGCGCGGAACTGGATGATCGTCTGGTTGTTCACGCCGCTCTTCACGGCGATCCGCAGCCGGCTGTACCGAGACAGGTCGTAGGTCCCGATGAGCAGGCCCGAGCCGTCGGCGCCGCAGTTGAGGCCGCCGGTCGGGCTCTTGTAGACGAGCGCGTTCGTGTCGAGGCTGCGGGACGAGACGGTGCCGTCCACGCTCAGCGCGCCGGACCCGTCCCCGACCCGGAGCTTGCCAGAGTCGACGTTCGCCACCGAACGCGTGCTCTGGTCGATCAGCGACGAGTACATCGAGCCGGCCGAGGTCACCCGGGCGCGGTTCGCGCTGTTGACCGGGTCGGTGATGTTGACGAGGGTGCCGGTCGCCGCCATGACGCCCACCGGCGCCAGGACGACGGCGGCGCAGACGGCGACGACGATCGTGACGATGTGGCGCCCGGACAGGCGCGGCGAGTTCTGCATCCCGCAACTATGACCCGGCTCGTGCCGGTTCGGGAGGGGTTCCGGCTAAGAACGCGCGCCGATCGTCAACGGCACCGGCGTGGCCGTCTCGGCGAAGAAGTCGTTCCCCTTGTCGTCCACCACGACGAACGCGGGGAAGTCGTGGACCTCGATCCGCCAGACCGCCTCCATGCCGAGCTCGGGGTACTCCAGCACCTCGACCTTGGTGATGCAGTCCTGCGCGAGCCGCGCCGCGGGACCGCCGATCGAGCCGAGGTAGAAGCCGCCGTGCCGCTGGCACGCCTCGGTGACGGCGCGCGAACGGTTGCCCTTCGCCAGCATCACGAACGACCCGCCGGCCGCCTGGAACTGGTCGACGTACGAGTCCATCCGGCCCGCGGTCGTCGGCCCGAACGAGCCGGACGCGTAGCCGTCCGGCGTCTTCGCGGGACCCGCGTAGTAGACGCACATCTCGCGCAGGTACTCCGGCATCGGCTCGCCGGCGTCGAGGCGTTCCTTGATCTTGGCGTGCGCGATGTCGCGGGCGACGACCATCGGGCCGGTCAGCGACAGCCGCGTCTTCACCGGGTAGCGCGAGAGCTCGGCGCGGATCTCCGACATCGGGCGGGTCAGGTCGATCTGCACGACGTCGTCGTCGAGGTGCTCGTCGGTGGTGTCCGGGAGGTACTGCGCGGGGTCGCGTTCGAGCTCCTCGAGGAACACGCCGTCGCGGGTGATCTTGCCGACCGCCTGCCGGTCGGCGCTGCACGAGACCGCGATCGCGACCGGGCAGGACGCGCCGTGGCGGGGGAGCCGGACGACGCGCACGTCGTGGCAGAAGTACTTGCCGCCGAACTGCGCGCCGATGCCCATCTGCCGCGTCAGCTCCAGCACCTCGCGCTCCAGGTCGAGGTCTCGGAAGCCGTGGCCGCTCGGCGAGCCCGACGTGGGCAGCGTGTCGAGGTAGCGCGCGGACGCGTACTTCGCGGTCTTCAGCGCGTACTCGGCGGACGTGCCGCCGACGACGATCGCGAGGTGGTACGGCGGGCACGCCGCGGTGCCGAGCGAGCGGATCTTCTCGTCGAGGAACCGCAGCATCGCCTTGGGGTTCAGGACGGCCTTGGTCTCCTGGTACAGGTACGACTTGTTGGCCGACCCGCCGCCCTTGGCCATGAACAGGAACGAGTACGCGTCGCCGTCGGTGGCGTAGATCTCGACCTGAGCCGGGAGGTTGCTGCCGGTGTTCTTCTCCTCCCACATGGTCAGCGGCGCGAGCTGCGAGTAGCGCAGGTTCAGCCGCGTGTACGCGTCGAACACGCCGCGGCTGATGTGCGCGGCGTCGTCGCCGGACGTGAGCACGTGCTGGCCGCGCTTGCCCATGACGATCGCGGTGCCGGTGTCCTGGCACATCGGGAGGACGCCCCCGGCCGCGATGTTCGCGTTCTTCAGCAGGTCCAGCGCGACGAAGCGGTCGTTCGGGCTCGCCTCGGGGTCGTCGAGGATGGCGCGGAGCTGGCGCAGGTGGCCCGGCCGCAGCAGGTGCGCGATGTCGCGCATCGCGGTCTCGGTGAGCAGCCGCAACGCCTCCGGCTCGACCACGAGGAACTCGCGGCCGGCCGCCTCGATGGTGGACACGCCGTCGGTCGTGAGCAGCCGGTACGGCGTGTCCGCCGGGCCGAGCGGGAGCAGGTCGGTGTAGTCGTAGTCGGGCACGGAAGAAAGCGTAACGGCGCCGAACCCGGCCCCCGCCCGCGGGCTCTTCAGCGGCACACGTCGAGGGGAGGCCGCTCGTGCGGAGGACGTTGCTGGTGGGGATGGTCGCGGTCGCGCTGCTGCCGGCGCCGGCCCGCGCGGGGTGCGGGCTCGACGACCCGAGCGGGGACGCGACGGTCTGGGACGACGCGGTGCTGTCCGGCTCCTACGACCAGGCGGTGCCGTCGCCGTCACTCGACCTCGTGTCGGCGAAGGCCGGTGTGGACGGGCGGTTCACGACGTTCACGATCCGCGTCGCGGACCTCGCGACGGCCGCGGCCGAGGCGCCGTCGGGGCTCGCGTTCTCCTGGGACGCCGACGTGCCGTCCGGCGTGGTGTCGGTCTACGCCTGGTCGGCGCCGACGAGCTCCGGCGTGGACGTGTGGGCCGGCCGGACGGTCTACGACGCGAAGTGGGTCGCCCGCACGTCCGGGCCGGTCGTGGACGACGCCACGGACACGGTGACGTTCACGGTCGCGACGCAGACGCTCGGCATCCGGCGCGGGACGCCGGTGCTCAGCACGGTGCGGTCGTACCGGCTGGCCGTCGTGGACCTGCCGGGGCGGACCGTGCGGCAGTCGGCCGGGGCCGACACCGTGCGCGGCCGGCGCGCGCCGTGGGGTCGTTGCTGACGGTCAGTGGTGGTGCGCGAAGTCGATGCCGGAGTACGTCATCAGCTTCTTGAGCTGGTGCTGGCTCTCGACGTAGCGGATGGTCCCGGAACGGCTGCGCATGACGAGCGAGTGCGTCGTCGCGCCGCCCCCCCGGTAGCGCACGCCCTGGAGCAGCTCACCGTCGGTGACGCCGGTCGCGACGAAGAAGACGTTGTTGCCGCGCACGAGGTCGTCGCAGGTGAGGACGCGGTCGAGGTCGTGCCCCTGCGCGATCGCCCGCTCGCGCTCCTCGTCGTTGCGCGGCCACAGCCGGCCCTGGATGGTGCCGCCGAGGCACTTGATCGCGCAGGCGCTGATGATGCCCTCGGGCGTGCCGCCGATGCCGAGCAGCAGGTCGACGCCGGTGCCGTCCTTCGCCGCCATGATGGCGCCGGCGACGTCGCCGTCGGAGATGAGCTTGATGCGGGCGCCGGCGTCGCGGACCTGCGTGATGATCTCGGCGTGCCGCTCGCGGTCGAGGATGCAGACCGTGACGTCCTCGGGGTCGCCGCCCTTGGCCTTGGCGACGTTGCGGATGTTCTCCTCGACCGGCGCGGTGATGTCCACGACGTGCGCGGCCTCGGGGCCGGTCGCGAGCTTCTCCATGTACACGCAGGCGCCGGGGTCGAACATCGTGCCGCGCTCGGACACCGCCATGACGGCGATGGCGTTGTTCATGCCCTTCGCGGTCAGCGTGGTGCCGTCGATCGGGTCCACGGCGACGTCCACGTCCGGCCCGGTGCCGTCGCCGACCTCCTCGCCGTTGTAGAGCATCGGCGCTTCGTCCTTCTCGCCCTCGCCGATGACCACGACGCCCTTCATGGACACGGTGCCGATCATCAGGCGCATCGCGTCGACGGCGGCGCCGTCGGCGCCGTTCTTGTCGCCGCGACCGACCCACCGGGCCGCCGCCATGGCGGCGGCCTCGGTGACGCGAACGAGCTCGAGGGCGAGGTTGCGGTCGGGAGCTTCGGTCGGCATGGCGCCGAAGTCTAGATGTGTCCGGCGTCAGAAGCGGCGCCGGCCCCCGCCCACCAGGTTCAGCACGAGCACGACGAGCGCGACGACGAGCAGGATGTGGATGAGGCTGCCGCCGATGCTCCCGACGAGCCCGAGCAGCCAGAGGACGAGCAGGATCGCGATCAGCGCCCACAACATGGTGCCTCCAGGGTCCCGGCCCCGGGACCCGGGGCGAACTGCTCCGTGTGTTCCCCGTAGGCTGGCGCTCCAACCAGCGAGGAGGACGGGCCATGTTCGACGCCGCGACGCTCGATGAGAGCGGGCGGCTGGGCCTCGATCCCGACGCCGTACCGGGCGGCATCTACCACCTGCTGAACGCCGTCGTCGTGCCGCGCCCGATCGCCTGGGTGTCGTCCCGCTCGGCCGACGGCGTCGACAACCTGGCGCCGCACTCGTACTTCACGATCGCCTCCGTCATCCCGCCCGTCGTGCAGTTCACGTCGGTGGGGCACAAGGACTCGCTGCGGAACGTCCGCGCCACCGGCGAGTTCGTCGTGTCCGTCTGCACCGAGGCGCTGGCCCAGCAGGTCAACGTCACCGCGGTGCCGTTCCCGCCGGCCGAGTCGGAGTTCGACGCGGCGGGGCTGACCCGCGAGCCGGCGGCCCGGGTGGCGCCGTTCCGGGTCGCCGAGTCGCCGGTGTCGCTGGAGTGCGTGGTCGAGGGGGAGCGTTCGTTCGGCGCGTCGACGGTGGTGTTCGGCCGCGTCGTGTGGGTCGCCGTGAAGCCGGGCGTCGTCGCGAACGACCGCGTCGACGCCGGCCTGCTGCGACCGATCGCGCGGCTCGCGGGGGCCGACTACTCGACCCTCGGCGACGTCTTCTCGATACGCCGGCAGAGCCACGAGGAGTGGCTCGCCGGGCGGGGACAGGGGTGAGCCCGTGAAGCAGTCCGACCGGGCCGCGGCGACGCGGCAGGCGATCCTCTCGGCGGCCCGCGACGTGTTCACGACGGCCGGGTTCTCCGACGCGAACATCGCCGACGTGGTGACCCGCGCCGGCGCCTCCGTCGGCTCGCTGTACCACCACTTCGGCGGCAAGGCGGACCTGTACCTCGCGCTGTTCGAGGACTACGAGGAGCGGCAGGAACGCCGCGCCACCGCCGCCGTCGCACAGGCCCGCACGGGCGGGACGGCGTCGCCGATCGAGCTGTTCGTCGTGGGCGCGCGGGCGTACCTGCGCGGCTGCTGGGAGGAGCGCGAGCTGGCCCGGCTGTTCCTCGCCGGCGGCGGGCCGGCGGGCTCGGAGCTGCTGGGGCGCAAGCGGTTCCACCAGTGGGCGCGGCTGAACGAGAAGCTGCTCGGCGACTACTCCGAGCCGGACGGCCCGTCCGCCGACGCGCTCGTGCTCGTGCTGACCACCGTCGTCGCGGAGGCCGGGCACGAGGTCGCGGTCTGCGACGAGGAGGAGAAGGCGATGTCGTTCGCCGAGGACGTCCTCACGCTGATCGGGCGGATGGCCCGCGTGCCGGCATGAGCGCGCACGACGACCTGCCCGCGAAGTGGCGCGACGAGTTCCCGATCGTCGGGCGGAAGACGTACCTCATCAACAACTCCCTCGGCGCGATGCGCCGCTCGGTGCGCGACGCCGTGGCGGCGTACGCCGAGCGGTGGGAGACCGAGGGCGTCGAGGCGTGGATGCACTGGGTGCCGATGATGCGTTCGGTCGCCGACCTCGTCGGCGGGATCATCGGCGCGCCGCCCGGCACGACCGTGATGCACCAGAACGTCGCCGTGCTGCTCGGCGCGCTCGCCTCGTCGCTGGACTTCTCGGGGTCGCGCAACGGCGTTGTCTGCACCGCCATGGACTGGCCGGGGTCGCACTACCTCTGGACCGAGCACGCGCGCTATGGCGCGCGGCTGCACGTGGTGCCGTCCTCGGACGGGATCGGGGTGGACGCCGGTGCCGTCTGCGACGCGATCGACGAGACGACGCTCGTCGTCTCGGTGTCGCACGTGTTCTTCAAGTCGGCGTACGTGCTCGACGTCGCGCCGATCGTGGCGCGGGCGCACGAGGTCGGCGCGCTCGTCGTGCTGGACTCGTACCAGGCGGCCGGCATCGTGCCGTTCTCCGTCACCGAGCTCGGCGTCGACGTGTGCGTGGGTGGGTCGGTGAAGTACCTGTGCGGCGGGCCGGGCAACGGCTGGATGTACGTGTCGCCGTCGGTCGCGGAGGCGTTGCGGCCGGCGCAGGTCGGGTGGTTCGGGCACGCGCGGCCGTTCGGCTTCGAGTGGGACGCGATCGACTACGCGCCGGGCGTGCAGCGGTTCACCGGCGGGACGCCGGGCGTGCCGGCGGCGTACGCGGCGGTGCCCGGCTACGAGGCGGTGCGCGAGGTCGGTGTCGAACGGATCCGGGAGCGTTCGCGGTCGCTGACGCAGCCGTTGCTGGAGGGGGCGCTGGAGCGCGGGTTCACGGTGCGGTCGCCGGCGGACCCGGACCGGCGCGGCGGGCACGTGACGATCGACCCGGGCGACTCGCAGCGGGTGCACGACGAGCTGCTGGCCCGCGGGTTCGTGGTGGACCACCGGCCGGGCGTCGGCATCCGGGTGGGGCCGCACTTCTACAACACGGCCGAGGAGTGCGAGGCGATCCTCGACGAGATGGCCGCGCTGACCCGCCGCTGACCGCGCGACCGGGTCGCGAGATCTGACAACGGCGTTCGGGAGGTGCGACCGGGTCGCGAAATCAGCCGGGGGGCGGGTCGGTGGCGCGGACGGCGTCGAGGCGGGCGCGGGCGCCGTCGAGCCAGTCCTGGCAGACCTTGGCGAGCGCCTCGCCGCGCTCCCACAGCGCGAGCGACTCCTCCAGCGAGATGCCGCCGGCCTCGAGCCGCCGCACGACGTCCTCGAGCTCGGCGCGCGCGGCCTCGTACGACAGCTCCTCCGGCATGGCGACAGAATCGCAGCATGTCCCTCCGCCGCGCGAACGCCGCCGACGTGGCCGACCTCGTCCGGCTGCGGCGCGTGATGTTCGAGGCGATGGGCGTGGACCACGACGTGCCGGGCTGGGCGGACGAGTGCGCGCGCGTGCTGCGCGAGCGGCTGGCATCCGGCGAGATGGCGGCGTTCGTGGTCGAGGAGGCCGGGCGCGTGGTCGCGGGCGGCGTCGGCATGGTCGAGCCGCGGCTGCCGGGCCCGCGCACGCCGAACGGACTGCACGGCTACGTCCAGTCGATGGCGACCGAGCCGGAGTGCCGCGGCCGCGGGTACGGGCGCGCGGTGTTCGAGGCGCTGCTCGGCTGGTTCGAGGCGAACGGCGTCACGTCGATCGACCTGCACGCGACGGAGGCGGGCGCGCGGCTGTACCGGTCGTTCGGGTTCAGCGAGCCGCGGCACCTGGCGCTGGGCCGCTGGACGTCGCGCTGAACGACCCTTCCGCCACCCGGACGAACAGCTCCTCGCCGGCCTCCGGCGGCGTGCGGACGACGGCGCCGCCGGCGCGCTGCACGACGGCGTAGCCGCGGTCGAGCGTCGCCTTCGGCGACAGCGCGGCGACGCGCGCGAGGGCGGCTGCGACGTCGCGCTCGTGCTGGACGAGGCAGGTGGCGAGGACGCGGCGGGCGCGTTCGGCGAGGGCGGCCACGCCGTCGGCACGCGCGTCGAGCAGGACGTGCGGGTCGGCGAGGGCGGGGCGGCTGCGCACGGCGTCGAGCCAGGCACGCTCGCGTTCGACCCGGCCGTCGACGCAGCGCCACGCGCAGCGCCGCAGCGCGATGATCCGGGCCTGCTCCTCGGCGACGTCGGGCACCACGCGGCGGCCCGCGTCGGTCGGCGTCGAGGCGCGGACGTCGGCGACGTGGTCGAGCAACGGCGCGTCGGCCTCGTGCCCGATCGCGGAGACGACCGGCGTGCGCGCGGCGGCGACCGCGCGCAGCAGCGTCTCGTCGGAGAACGGCAGCAGCTCCTGCACGTCGCCGCCGCCGCGCGCGATGACGATGACGTCGACCTCGGGGTCGCGGTCGAGCGAGGCCAGCGCGTCGACGACCTGCGTGACGGCGTACGGGCCCTGCACGGCGACCTCGCGGATCGCGAAGCGGACGGCGGGCCAGCGGCGGCGGGCGTTCTCCACGACGTCGTGCTTGGCGTCGGACTCGCGGCCGGTGATCAGGCCGACGGCGCGCGGGAGGAACGGCAGCGGCTTCTTCCGCTCCGGCGCGAACAGCCCCTCCTGCGCGAGCAGCGCACGGAGCCGTTCGAGGCGGGCGAGCAGCGCGCCGAGGCCGACGTTGCGGACCTCGATCGCCTGCAGCGAGAGGGTGCCGCGCGAGAGGTACCAGGACGGCTTGGCGAGCACCACGACCTGGCGGCCCTCGGCCAGGTCGGCGCCCTCGGCGACGGCCGGCGAGACGGTGAGCGTGAGCGAGACGTCGGCGGCGGGGTCACGCAGCGAGACGAACGCCACGGACGCGCCGGGCCGCCGCGACAGGGACGCGACCTGGCCCTCGACCCAGACGGTGCCGAGGCGGTGGACCCAGTCGCCGATGAGCCGTGACACCGTACGGACGGGCCACGGCTCCTCGGCGGTGCTGGTCACCCGGCGAGGCTACTGGCTGATCTTGGCCAGCCGGTTCTCGAGCATCGTGAGGACGGGGAGCCGGTGCGCGTGGGCGCGCTCGTAGTCGCGGAGCTGGACGAGCGCGACGGCGTCGAGCTTGGGCAGCCGGGCGCGCAGCGAGCCGAGCGTGAGGTGGTCGTAGTCCTCCAGCGGCAGCTCGTCGTGGCCCAGCATGGCGCCCGGCGTGGCCTCCTCGATCGCCTCCGTGACCTGCTCGGGCAGGCCGAACGGGTCGGTGACCTCCTCGACGGTGGTCGCGGCGGTCTCCACGAGGCGTTCGGTGGCCTCCTCGACGCGGTCGTTCGCGGTCTGCCGCGGCTCGGGGCGGCCGCGCCAGCGGGCGACGATCGTCTCGCCGCGGTTGGAGAGCTCCTCGTAGGTGCGCTCGACGGTCTCGCGCGCCTTCGCGACGAACGCGAGGCCGCGCAGCGGCAGCGTCGCGAGGTCGCCGGCGTGGTCGCCGAGCGTACGGGTGAGCCTGCCGGGGATGTGCTTGGCGGTCTCGACGCCGGACGCGACCAGACCGATGCCGGCGCGGACGGGCGGCGGGATCATGCCCGAACGCTCTTCGCTGCGGACGGCCTCGTCGACGGGCGGCATGCTGCTCGACCTCCAGGTACTCGCGGGTGGGTGCGACAGGGATCGTGCCCCGGCCGGTGCGGGCGTACACCCGTAGACTCGGGGGGTGACCGGACGTGTGCTGCTGGCGGCCCCGCGCGGCTACTGCGCGGGGGTCGACCGGGCGGTGCAGACGGTCGAGCGGGCGCTGGAGGTCTACGGCGCCCCCGTCTACGTACGCAAGCAGATCGTGCACAACCTCCACGTCGTGCGCCGCCTCGAAGGGCTCGGCGCGGTGTTCGTGGAGGAGGCGGCGGAGGTGCCGGAGGGCGCGGTCTGCGTGCTGTCCGCGCACGGCGTCGCGCCGACGGTGTACGAGGAGGCGGCGGCGCGGTCGCTCCGCGTCATCGACGCGACCTGCCCGCTGGTGACGAAGGTGCACGTCGAGGCCCGGCGGTTCGCCGAGGAGGACTACGACATCGTGCTGATCGGGCACGAGGGGCACGAGGAGGTCGTCGGCACCACCGGCGAGGCGCCGGCGCACATCCGGCTGGTGAACGGCCCGGCCGAGGTGGCGAGCGTCGAGGTGCGCGACCCGGCGAAGGTGGCGTACCTGTCGCAGACGACGCTGTCGGTGGACGAGACCGACGCGGTCGTGACGGCGTTGCGCGAACGGTTCCCGCTGCTGCAGGGGCCGCCGAGCGACGACATCTGCTACGCCACGCAGAACCGGCAGACCGCCGTGAAGGAGATCGCCCGCTCGGCCGACCTGGTGCTCGTCGTCGGCTCGCGCAACTCCTCCAACTCCGTCCGGCTGGTCGAGGTCGCGCGGGACGCGGGCGCGCGGGCGGCGTACCTGGTGGACGACGAGTCGGCGATCGAGGAGGCGTGGCTGACGGGCGTGTCGACCGTCGGTGTCACGTCGGGCGCGTCGGTGCCGGAGGACCTGGTGGCGGCGGTGCTGGCGTGGCTCGCGGCGCGCGGGTTCGGCGACGTCGAGGAGGTGCGGGCGGCGGAGGAGCACCTGCTGTTCGCGCTGCCGCAGGAGCTGCGCCGCGACCTGAAGGCGGCCGGCGCGTCCGGCGCCCCGGGTCAGCAGGGCGTCGGCGCTCCGGGCGCCGGCGCCGGGGGTGAGGCGCGGGGGTTGACGCCGTAGCGCGGGTGCGATCTGCTCCCGCGCATGGCGATCGGGGGAATGCGACCGGTCTCGAACCGGCGGGCGAACCGCGGCTGGCGCGCGGCGGTGTTCGCGGAGGCGGAGTCGGTCCGCGCGGACCTGGTGCTCGCGTCGCGCGAACGGCAGTTCAAGGTCGACCTGGGTGACCGGCAGTCGATCGGCGCGGGCACCGGGCCCGAGGCCGACGCCATGCTGGCGCGGATGGTCCTGCAGGCGGTGGCGGACGCGGAGGCGTACGGCAGCCAGCGCTCGTGGCCGTGGCGGTGGCTGTCCGGCAGCCACAACGAGGGCGCCTGGGCGTCGCTGCACTCCGCGCACGAGCTGCTGATCGAGCTGATGTCGCCGACGCGGCTGGCGTCGTTCACGCCGCAGGCGGCGGAGATCTGCCGCAAGTCGCTCCCGGCGAACGACCCGCAGCGGATCGCCGTCGAGCAGATCGTGAAGGCGGTGACCGACACACCGCCGCGGCGTCTCGGCGAGCTGGACCGCGGGGTGCTGCGGGACGCGCTGCACAGCGCGCACGCGCGCAACGAGAAGCGCTACCAGCGGGCGCGGACGGTCCGCAACGGCACGTTCGGCGTCGCGACGCTGCTCGTGGCGCTGACGTTCGCGGCGGTCGTCGCGGGGGCGGTGAAGCCGACGTCGTTGCCGATGTGCCTGGAGTCCGACGCGCCGGGCACGACGACGACGTACGTCTGCCCGACCGACGCGGAGAAGCCGCACGCCGGCGACGTGGCGCTCGTCGCGATGACCGGCATGGTCGCCGCCGCCATCTCCGCGGCGCGGGCGCTGTCCGGCACGACGCGGCGGGTGGGGCCGTACTCGTCCACGGCCGCCCAGGCCACGGTGAAGCTGGTGCTGGGCGCGTTGCTGGCGGTGGTCGGCGTGACGCTGCTGCGCGCGCGGTGGGTGCCGGGCGTGGACGACGTGGACACCGGCGCGGAGATCCTGGCGTGGGCGCTGCTGTTCGGCTACGCGCAGCAGGTGCTGACCGGGCTGCTGGACCAGCGGGCCGAGGCGGCGCTGGCGCCGCCGGAGCCGGAGACGGCCGACCAGGGGTCGGTCGTGGTCTCGGACGACGACGCCGGGACACTGCCCGGCGTCGTGCCGGACGAGGAGCCCGCGGAGGTGTCCGGCACCGACCCGGCGGCCGGCGCGGACCCGGGGGCCGGCACCGACCCGGCGGCGGGCGGCGTGGTCGACGGCGCGGAGGCGGAGGTCGACGAGGCGGACGCGGAGCCGGTCGACGAGGCCGACGCGGCGGACGTGGAGGGGGACGTTCCGGAGTCGGCGGTGGTACCGGACGTCCCGCCGGACCAGGCGGGCGCGCCGCCTAGGCGACGGGCGCGGTCAGCAGCGTCAGCCGCACCCGCAACGCCCGCTGCGCGTCGGCGAGGTGCTGCGCGAGGCGGTTGACGCCGACGTTGCCGGTGAACGGCGTCGTCAGGTCGGTCAGCACGCCGATCGCGCTGCCGTCCTCGGCGATGACCGGGCCCCCGGAGTCGCCGGTGGAGGCGACGCCGTAGAAGTACACGTAGTCGGGGCGGTAGAGGCCGAAGAACATGTCGCCGGTCCGCGCCGGGACGTAGTCGGCGCCGGTGCCGTGGCCGTAGTGGTGCACGAGCAGGTCGGTGTTGGCGACGGTCGTGTTGATGCCGGTCGGGCCGCCGAAGTGGCACATCTCGGGGCTCGACGCGACGCCGGGGTCGAGCCGGACGAGACCGAAGTCGCGGAACTCGCCGTCGAGCACGGCGTACGCGAACGAGCCGAGCCGCTTGCCGGCCGCGTCGGTGACGGCCGGGCCGGTGCCGTTGCGCCAGGTGCGGGTGCCGTCGGTGTCCGGGTCGACCGCGCAGTGGCCGGCGGTGGCGACGTAGCGGCGGCGGTCACTGCCCTGGAAGACGAACGCGAACGTGCACCGCTCGGCGCCGCTCAGGTACGTCGCGCCGGGGCGGATGCCGGGGCAGGCGGTGGTGCCGACCGGTGCCGCGGCGCCGGGCGCCTTCGTGGCCGATGCCGCGCAGAGCGGGCCGGCCGCGGTGGCCGCGTTCGGGGCGGCGAGGGCGGCGGCGAGCACGGCGACGCGCAGCGCGCGGGCCGTGCGTCGGGGCATGCGGGGGCTCCGTTCGGGTCGGTTCGTCCGGCCCAACGAGGTTCGGCGCGCGGGGTGACGGCCCGCTAGCGGGCGAACCGGCGGACGAGCGCGATGCCCGCCGCGAGGGCGGTCGCCACGAGCAGCGCGGGCGCCTTGGTGACGAGGTCGGTGAGCAGCTCGAGCGCCTGCTGCTTGACGAACGAGCCGCCCAGGGTCGTGCGGGTGGTGACGTTCGCGGCGAGCGCGAGGGCCGCGTAGGCGAGCGGCGGGATGACGACGGCGGCGAGCAGGTCCTCGCGGTGCACCTTGTACGCGGCCAGCGCGCAGCCGAGCACGAACGCCACCGCGAACGTCGCGCGCAGCCCCGACCCGGTCGCGACGTCGACGAGGCCGCCGAGCGCGCCCGCGCCGACCGCGAGCACGGCGGCGCCGGCGGCGGTGAGGCCGCGGGAGTCGGCCAGCACGGCGAACGGCGAGCGGCGGCCACGGGAGGCCGGGCGGGGCGTCGGGACGGACATCGGGTGCGTCGCAGTCATGGCAGGGGGACCGTTCGTCGGCGTGCTACGACGCTAACTGCCCGGGGGGCCGCCGCCAAACACCTCGGGGGTACGGCTCGGGCGCGCCGCGCCGGCGGGTGCCCGGCGGGGCGGGGCGGTGCGCGGTGCGCGTCGCGGCGGCGTCGCGCCCGGCGGCGGCGGCGCGCCGCGGCGGCGCCCGGTCGCGCTGCGCGTTCTGTGCGGCCCGCGGGCACGCCTCCCCGCGTGGTGATCTTCACAGTTGGGGCCGGGCCGCCCCGCCGCAGGGGCGGTGGCCGGGGTGGCCGGGGTGGCCGGGGTGGCCGGGGCGGCGGCGGCCGGGACGGCGGGGGTGGCCGGGTCAGGCGAGGCCGGCGGCGCGGCGCAGCTCGGCGTCCAGGTCCGCGCCATCCGCAACGGCGCCCGGCGCGACCACCGTCACCGGGCGCGCGGCGGCGGCGGACTCGACCAGCTCGGGGGAGGTGAGCAGCCGGGTGTCCTCGCCCAGCGCCTCCAGCTCGTCCAGCGCCGCGTCGCTGACCCGCAGGTCGCGGAACCGCCGGGCCTGCGGGAGCACGCTGCGTTCGAGCGAGCCGACGGTGTCGTTGTACGCGCCCACGGCGCGGTTGAGCGCCTTGCCGAGCTTCTCGACGTTGCCGCCCATCGCGGACAGCCGCTTGTACAGCTCGCGGCCGAGGTCGCACACCTCGCGCGCGTTCTGCGCGAGCGCCTCCTGCTTCCAGGTGTGCGCGACCGTCAGCAGCATCCCGACCAGGCTGGTCGGCGTGGTGAGCAGCACCCGCCGCGCGATCGCGTGCTCGAACAGGTCCTTGTCGTGGGTCAGCGCGGCGTCGAGCACGGCGTCCTGCGGCACGAACAGCACGACGAACTCCGGTGTCGGGTCGAAGTGCTGCCAGTACGACTTCGCCGCCAGCGCCTCGACGTGCGTGCGCAGGTGCCGCGCGTGCGTCCGCAGGTGCGCCGCGCGGGCGTCCTCGTCCGTGGCCTCGATCGCGTCGAGGAACGCCACGAGCGGCACCTTGGCGTCGACCACGACGTTCTTGCCGCCGGCCAGCCGGACCACGAGGTCGGGCCGCACCCGCCCGTCCTCGAACGTCGCCGTGGCCTGCTCGGCGAAGTCGCAGTGCTCGGTGAGCCCCGCCATCTCGACGGCCCGGCGCAGGTGCATCTCGCCCCACGACCCGCGGACCTGCGGCTTGCGCAGCGCGGTGACCAGCGACTGCGTCTCCTTCTGCAACGCCGCCGACGTCTGCCGCATCTCGCCGACCTGCGCGAGCAGCCCGCGGTACGCGCCCTCGCGCGCGACCTCGAGCTCGCGCAGCCGCCCCTCGACCTTGTCGAGCATCTCCCGCACCGGGTCGACCATCGACGCGAACGACTGCTCGCGCTTGGCCAGGTCGCCCTCGGCCTGGGTGACCTGCGTCGCGAGCGTCTCGCGCGCGAGGTCGAGGAACTGCCGGCTGTTCGCCTCCAGCACCTGCGCGGACAGCGCCTGGAACGACTCCTTCAACGCCGCCTCGCTGCGTTCGAGCAGGGCGATCTTGTCGGCGGCGGCGGCGCGCTCGTACTCGGCCGCGGTCCGCGCGGCGGCGACCTCGGCCCCGGCGCGGCCGCGACCGAGCGACCAGCCGAGCGCGGCACCGGCGGCGAGCGCGAGGAGGGCGAGCAGGAACGTCATGCGGTCGATGCTGCAACGGGCGTGCGACAAAAACCGGGAGGCGCGCCCGGGCGGGGGCGGCGCCTCGCGTACGGTGTCCGCGTGCGGGGGCGGACGGTGCCGGCGGCGGCAGTGCTCTCGGGAGTGCTCGCGGCAGCGCTCGCGGCGCTGCCCGGGTGCACCGACGCGCCCGCCCGCCGGGCCACGCCACCGACCGCGACGACCACGCCGAGCACCCCGCCGCCGGGCACGGGCACCCCCAGCCCAACGCCGGACGCCACGGTCACGATGACCACCCGGACGCGGGCCGGCCGCGAGGGCCGGAACCGCTGGACGGTCGCGTACCCGACGCTGCACGGCCTCGCGCCGGCGGCGGCCGCGCGGGCGAACGCCGTCCTCGCCACCGGCGTGGACGAGGCGCGCGACCTGGACGAGGACGGCACCGCGTCGACCACCGACGTCACGGCGGAGCTGTGGCGGGTGGACGAGCGCTACGTCACGGTCCGGGTGAGCGCGGCGTTCCTCCCCGACGGCGGGGCGCACGGCTACACGGCGCTGCGGTCGTTCGTGCTCGACCGCGCGACAGGGCGGCGGGTGACGGTGCGCGAGCTGTTCCCCCACGTCCAGCCGGCGCTCGTCGCGATGAGCCGCTACGCCAGGCAGCGGCTGCCGCACGTGCTGGAGACGTTCGCTGGCGAGGAGCTGGAGCGGGGCACCGCGCCGACCCTGGAGAGCTTCGCGAACATCGTGCCGCTGCCGGAGGGCTTGGAGGTGACGTTCGAGGAGTACCAGGTGGCCGCGTTCGCCGCCGGCCACCCGGTGCTCACGGTGCCGTGGCCGGCGCTGCCCGCCCCCGCGCTGCCCCCGCCCGCGGGGGAGCGGGAGCCGGCGTACCGCGACGGCGCCCGCGCGGACGGGGCGGTCCTCGACGCGGCCCGGCGCGACCCCCGCGTGGGCGGCGCCGCGGTGACCCGCGCGCAGGTGAGCCAGTGGGACCCGGACTACGCGCTCGCGACGCTGCCCGGCGGCGACCGGGTCGCGCTGCGCGCGACGGACGGCGCCTGGGCGGTGGTCGAGGTCGGGCCGGACGCCGGGTGCGGGTCGTTCCCGGCCGCGGTCCGGGAGAGCCTCGCGCTGCGCTGCTAGACCGCGAAGCGGATGTTCATGACGTCGCCCTCGGCGACGACGTAGTCCTTGCCCTCCACGCGCAGCCGGCCGCCCGCCTTTGCGGCGTCCCACGACCCGGCCGCGACGAGGTCGTCGTAGCCCACGACCTCCGCCCGGATGAACCCGCGCTGCAGGTCCGAGTGGATCGCGCCCGCGGCCTCCGGCGCCTTCGACCCGCGCCGCACCTCCCACGCGCGCGACTCGTCCTCGCCCGCGGTGAGGAACGTCAGCAGGCCGAGCATCCGGTACGCCGACTCGACGACCTGCGGCAGCGCGCCCGCGGTGACGCCGAACTCGGCGAGCAGCTCGGCCGCCTCCTCCGGCGCCATGCCGCCGACCTCGGCCTCCAGCCGGGCCGGCACGGCCAGACCCTCCGCGTCGGGGTGGACGGTCGCGGCCAGCTCGGCGGCCTGGCCGGCGGCGGACGCGGCGCCCTCGTCGTCCACGTTGAGGACGACGACGGCCGGCTTCAACGTCAGCGGCGCGAAGTTGCGGAAGACGGCCAGCTCCTCGTCGTCCCACGGCTCCGAACGCAGCGTGCGCCCGGCGTCGAGGACGGCGCGGGCGCGTTCGAGGAGCGCGACCTCGGCGCCGGCCTGCTTGTCACCGACCCGGACCTTGCGCGACGCCTTGTCGGCGGCCGCGGAGATGGACGACAGGTCGGCGAGCGTGAGCTCCAGCATCAGGTCGGCGAGCTCGGCGGCCGGGTCGGCGTCGGAGCCGTACGCCCGCACGACGATCGCCAGCGCGTCCGCCTCGCGCAACGTCCCCAGCGTCTGCCCCGACAGGCCCTCGCCCGCGCCGGAGCCCTTCGCCAGGCCGGCCACGTCGACGAACTTGAGCTGCGCGTAGACGGACTTCTTGGACGAGTGCAGCCGCGACAGCACGTCCACCCGCTCGTCGGGGACCGGCACGATCGCGAGGTTCGCCTTGCCGCCGCCGGCGGACGAGGCGCCCGCGTGGGTCAGCGCGTTGAAGAACGTCGTCTTGCCGCTGTACGGGGCGCCCGCGATGCCGACCTGCTTCACAGGCGAGGACCCTACAGACCGAACCAGTCGCGGGTGAGCTCGAGCCAGAGGCCGGTCCCCGCCCAGCGGCCCAGCGGCTCGTACCGGGCCGCGATCTCCTCGTCGCTCAACGACGCCACGCCGAGCAGCCGCGGCAGCTTCGCCCGCACCCACGAGTCGATGGCGAGCCCGCGCGGGCGGCCGAGCAGGCCGAGCATCCCCTCCGCGGCGTACGGGCCGAACCCGCGCAGCGCCTTGATCCCCGCGAGCACCTCGGCGTCCGGCACGTCCGGCGACTCCCACCGCGCCACGTCGAGCGACGGGTAGGCGCGGGCGAGCTCGACGAACGCCCTCGCCCGGTAGCCGGCGCGGACGACCTCCACGAAGTGCGCCTCGCCCGCCGCCGCCACCGCCTCCGGCGTCGGGAACGCCCGCTCGCCCTCCGGCCCCTCGGCGCCGAGCGAGTCGACCAGCCGGCGGCACATCAGCCGGGTCAGCGCCCACGAGCAGTTGGTGGTGGCGAGCTGCTTGGCCAGGTCCTCGAACGCCGTCGGCGAGCGCAGCAGCCGGCCGAGCCCGCTGGCCGGCACCCAGTCCAGCGACGGCAGCGCGGCGCACGCGTCGTAGAGGTCGTGCAGGGACACGTCGAGCGCGAGCATCCGGCGGAGCTGCGCCTTGGCCGCGACGCGGTCGTCGCAGGTGCCCTTCACGCGCCCCCACGACGCTTCGAGGCGCCCCGAACGCTCGCGCACCGACACGGTCAGCGCCCCCGCGTCGGGCAGCAGCAGGGTGCGGTGCAGGACGCGGCGCGGGGTGTCGTACGCGGTCGGCGCGAGCTGGCACCAGCCGTGGCTCAGCACCACGCGCGAGAGGTCGAAGCCGGGCGGCACCGGGCCGAGCGACATCCGCCCGGTCCTCGGCAACGACGCGCCCGGCGGGACGTCGCCCTCGACCTCCGCGGTCAGGACGGCGGTCTCGGCCTCGGCGCCCATCAGTCCGTCGAGAGCAGGGACATCAGCACCTCGTCGACGTACTGGCCGTCGACCCACGCGGACTCGCGCAGCCGCCCCTCCTCGGTGAACCCGGCGGCGCGGTAGCAGCGCAGCGCGGCCTCGTTGGTGGCGAGCGTGCGCAGGTGGACGCGGTGCACGTTGCGGTGCCGGAACGCGAAGTCCGTCAGCAGCGCGAGCGCCTCGCGGCCGTAGCCCTGGCCGCGGTGCTCGGGGCCGAACCACAGCCCCACCTCGCACGAGCGGGTCAGCGGCTCGAACGAGAACAGCCCCGTCCGGCCCGCGACCGTGCCGTCGACCTCGGCGACGAAGTCGACGTTCTTCTCGGCCTCCTCGGCGATCTTGCGGGCGCGCTCGCGGAACACCTCGAACGTCATCGGGTACGGCGCCACCGCCGTCGTCAGCGCCCACGTCGACAGGTCGATCCGCCAGGAGTAGAGGACCGGCAGGTCGTCCTCGCGGAGCGGCCGCAACGTCAGGCGCTCGCTCGTCAGCATCGGCGGGCCAGCTCGACGTCGGTGTCGGTGACGCCACCGGTCGTGTGGGTCCAGCAGGCGATCGTGACGTCCCGGTAGCGGATGTCGATGTCGGGGTGGTGGTCCATCTCCTGCGCGACCGCGGCGACGGCGTTGACGTAGCGGATCGCGTCGGCGAACGACCCGAGCGTCACGGTGCGTTCGAGCCGGTGCCCGTCGTAGGTCCATCCCGGCAGCTCCACCAGGGCCGCGTCGATCTCGTCGTCGCTCAGCCGTGAACGTGCCATGCGCCGCAGCGTACGGTGCGTCCGTGGCTGCCGTCGTGGTGGGCGCGGCGATCCTCGACGGTGACCCGCCGGGCTGCCGCGTGCTCGCGACGCAGCGCGCGGAGCCGCCGCACCTGGCCGGGTACTGGGAGTTCCCGGGCGGCAAGGTCGAGCCGGGGGAGTCGGAGGTCGAGGCGCTCGCCCGCGAGTGCCGCGAGGAGCTGGACCTGGCGGTCGAGGTCGGCGACCGGCTCGGCGAGGACGTCTGGCTCGACGGCCCGCGCGGCCCGTGGGTGCTGCGGGTCTGGACCGCGCGGGTGGCGTCGGGGACGTTGCGTCTGGTGGACCACTCGGACGCCCGCTGGCTCGCGCACGACGAGCTGGACGAGGTGCCCTGGATCCCCGCGGACGCGCCGCTGGTGGAGGCGCTGCGCGCGCTGCTGGCGCCGTAGCTACGCCCGGCGGAGCCGGGCCGCGAGCGCCGCGACGAGCGCGAGGACCGCGGCCGGCACCGCGAGCCACGGCCAGGTACGCCGGACCGTCGGGGGTGGCTGCGCGGGCGGCTCCGCGACGGCGGGCCCCGCGGTCGTCGTGGTGGTCGCGGTCGCGCCGGTCGCCGGTGTCGCCGGCCCCGAGGGGCGCGGCGCTGGTGGCGCGGTCGCCGTCGCGGTGCCGCGCGGCGCGGGCGTCGTCCGGCGCGGCGGCGGCGTGGCCTCCGGGGTGAACGGCTTGTACGTCGTGCCCGGCATCCCGCGCGTCGGCCGCGGCCGCGCGGTCGTGGTGCGGACCGCCATCGAGTCCGGCGACACCATCAGCGACGACTCGTCCACCGCCTCGAACGCGCTCGCCGGCACCCGCTTCAGGTCCGAGACGAACCCGTCCGGCCAGTCGTTCGACGCGGCGCCCTGGAAGTACCAGTCCGAGCCGTTGTCGGCGAGCAGCATCCCGTGCTTCTTCATCGCGCGGAGCACCACCTGGGTGTCGGCGCGGTACGACGACACGTCGAACGACGCCTTGAGCCGGAAGCGCGCGCCCATCGGCGGGCGGTTGGCGTCCTTGACGGTCGAGGCGTAGTGCCGGGCGGGCCAGAGGTACGACTGGTCGGTCTTCGCGACGGTGAAGCGGATCGCGTGGTCGACGCTGCCCGCCTGCACCTCGTCCAGGCGCAGCAGCCCGGGCAGGATCGGCAGCCCCGCGGCGTCCGCGGACGTCCAGCCGGCCGGCCGCTGCGCGTTCGACCTCAGGCTCCAGATCGCGCCGGAGCCGGCGGTCCAGCCGGACGCCGTGTGCTGGGTGTACCAGGTCTCGTAGAGCGTGCAGGTGTCCTTGTCCACGGTGACCGTGTGCATGTCGCCGCCGCTGCCCGCGCCGCCCTCGATCGGGGTGTCGCTGCCGAGCGGGTACGGCCCGGGGTCGCTCTCGTCGTCGTAGTCGAACGCGACGTTCACCTTCGAGTGGGTGGACGGGACGACGTGGTACGGGATGCCGTACGGCACCGCCGGGTCGCCCGACGCGCCGAAGTCCGGGTGCAGGGAGCGGGTGCCCGCGCCCGCGTTCGCCAGCCAGTCGGCGGACCGCGCGTGGACGGGGAGCCTCGACACGTCGGCGTGCCAGACGTTGTCGGCGGGGAACACCGGGCAGCCCGGCGCGCCCGGCACCGGCGTCGCGTACGCCGGCACCGCCGCGGCGCAGAGCAGCGCGGGAGCGAGGAGCAGCGGGAGGCGGCGCACGTACCTAGTGTCGGCCCGCTACGGTCGCCGCATGAGCGACTACGCCACCAAGGCGATCGAGGCCGTGGAGAGCCACGGGGACCGGATCGCGGACGACACCAAGATGAGCAAGGCGCTCGTGTACGCGCTGCTCGACGTGGCCGCGGCGATCCGCGAGCGCGGCGCCACGTAGACTTCGGGGCAATCCCCCGGAAAGCACCTGGAGCTCCGCATGCCCACGCGCGATGACCTGCGCAACGTCGCGATCGTCGCGCACGTCGACCACGGCAAGACCACGCTGGTCGACGCGATGCTCTGGCAGTCGAACGCGTTCGGCGAGCACGCGAACGTCCAGGAACGCGCGATGGACTCGATGGACCTCGAGCGCGAGAAGGGCATCACGATCCTCGCGAAGAACACCGCGGTCCGGCACGGCGACCTGACGATCAACATCATCGACACGCCCGGCCACGCCGACTTCGGCGGCGAGGTCGAGCGCGGGCTGTCGATGGTCGACGGCGTCGTGCTGCTGGTCGACGCGAGCGAGGGGCCGTTGCCGCAGACGCGGTTCGTCCTGCGCAAGGCGCTCGCGCAGAAGCTGCCCGTCGTGCTCGTCATCAACAAGGTCGACCGCGCGGACGCGCGCATCGACGAGGTCGTGGACGAGACGTACCAGCTCTTCCTCGACCTCGACGCGACCGAGGACCAGATCGACTTCCCGATCGTGTACTGCCACGCCAAGGCCGGGCGCGCGTCGCTGACCAAGCCGGCCGACGGCGGGTCGCCGGACTCGCCCGACCTGGAGCCGTTGTTCCAGGTGCTGCGGGAGACGATCCCGCCGCCGTCGTACGACGAGGGCGCGCCGTTGCAGGCGCACGTCACGAACCTCGACGCGTCGCCGTACCTGGGCCGGCTCGCGCTGTGCCGCGTGCACAACGGCCGCCTCCGCAAGGGGCAGCAGGTCGCCTGGTGCCGCGCCGACGGCACGATCGAGCGGGTCAAGGTCTCCGAGCTGCTGATGACCGAGGCGCTGGACCGGGTGCCCGCCGAGGAGGCGGGGCCGGGCGACATCGTCGCGATCGCCGGCATCCCGGACATCACGATCGGCGAGACGCTCGCCGACCCGGACGACCCGCGGCCGTTGCCGGTCATCACGATCGACGACCCGAGCCTGTCGATGACGGTCGGCACCAACTCCTCCCCGCTGGCCGGCGAGTCCGGCAAGAAGCTCACCGCGCGGCTCGTGAAGAACCGGCTCGACCAGGAGCTCGTCGGCAACGTCTCCATCCGCGTGCTGCCGACCGAGCGTCCCGACACGTGGGAGGTCCAGGGCCGCGGCGAGCTCCAGCTCGCGGTGCTGGTCGAGATCATGCGGCGGGAGGGGTTCGAGCTCACCGTCGGCAAGCCGCAGGTCGTCACGCGTGTCATCGACGGCAAGGTGTGCGAGCCGATGGAGCGCCTGACGATCGACGCGCCGAGCGACTACCAGGGCGTGCTCATCCAGCTCCTCGCGCTGCGCAAGGGCCGGCTGGAGCAGATGGTCGACCACGGCTCCGGCTGGATCCGGATGGAGTACCTCGTCCCGGCGCGCGGGCTGATCGGGTTCCGTACGGAGTTCCTGACCGAGACGCGCGGGACGGGCCTGCTGCACCACGTGCACGAGCGGTACGAGCCGTGGCACGGCGAGCTGCGCACGCGCCCCACCGGCTCGCTGGTCGCCGACCGCCGCGGCCCGACGACGGCGTTCGCGCTGGCCAACCTGCAGGACCGCGGCACGATGTTCGTGGGCCCCGGGACCGAGGTCTACGAGGGCATGATCGTCGGCGAGAACTCCCGGTCGGACGACATGGACGTCAACCCGACCAAGGAGAAGAAGCTCACCAACATGCGCTCCTCCACGGGCGACGTGCTGATCCCGCTGATCCCGCACCGCCAGCTCTCGCTGGAGCAGGCGCTGGAGTTCTGCCGCGAGGACGAGTGCGTCGAGGTGACGCCGGCGACGGTGCGCATCCGCAAGGTCGTGCTCGACGCCGCCGAGCGCGAGCGGATGCGCGGCAAGCGCGCCCGCGCCCGGCTGGAGCAGCAGGACTCCTAGCCGGGCGCAGGGCGCGCCGCGCGGGTTACAGGCGCGTGTTCAGCGTGACGCCGAAGTGCGCCAGCGTGCTGTTGATGCCGGTGAACAGGATCGAGTCGTTGCAGTGGACGCCGCGGTTGTAGTACGGGAACGCCGGGCACTGCATCTCGGTGCCGTCGCCGGGCCCGCGGATGAGCCCCGCGACGTACAGGCCGTCGTCCGCGCTCTGGTACACGGGGCCGCCGCTGTCACCCGCGCCCGCCAGCACCTCGGAGAAGACGTGGTGCGCCCGGTTGACGTGGATGATCGAACCCCCGGAGCTGACCGGGTACGGGTCGTCGAACGCGTCGACCATCGCGCCGCAGCGTTCGCCGGTGTAGGCGCCCGAGAAGCAGACCCAGGTGTTCTCGACCGCGCGGATGGTGCCCTTCTGCTTCCGCGAGTACGGCGTCGTCGCCGTCGGTGACGTCGTGACGAACGACAGCCCGCTGCCGCCGCCCCACACCGTCATCAGCGCGATGTCCATCTCCTGCTCGTTGTCCCGCGGGAAGCGTGCCTTCGCGGTGCCGAGGCGGGGGTCGGTGGCCGGCCGGAACGTCCCGCCCTGGTACACCGGGAAGTCCCAGCCGGTCGCGCCGCCGGTGGACTCGCTGAGGAAGCAGTGCCCGGCGCTGAGGAGGTACTCGGTGCCGGCCGAGTCCTTGACGCCCGGGCCGCTGGTGCAGCCGCCCTTCCCCGTCGCGTAGATGAACGACCCGCTGTTCCACGCCGCGAAGTCGTCGAGCCGCGAGGCGGCGTATCCCGGGGACGGGTTGCCGCGCCGCACGACGACGTTGTCCCTGCCGTAGCGGGCGAGGAGCGCGTTCTGGTTCGCCGCGGTGAAGTCCTGGATCTCCACGGCCACCCGGTTGAGCGAGTCGATGACCGGCGCTCCCGTGAGCCGCGCCCCGAGCCGGCCGGCGGCGAAGTCGCCGAGGACCCGGCGCTGGAGCGCGCGCAGCGCGGTGTACGAGTGCCGCACGCGCGTGAACCGCACGGTCGCGGCTCCGGCCGCCGCGCGCGCCGCGGCTTCGAGCGCCGGGTCGTGGCGGATGACGTAGACCTCGACCGCCGAGTGGTCGGGGGTGACGCGGATGCCGCTGAACGCCGGCCGCGTCTCGACGGCGAGCGCGACGTCGCTCGCCCGGCGGTCGGCGACGGTGAGCCGGGTGTCCCAGCCGGGGTTCGGCGGCGGGACGGCCCCCGGTCCGGCGGGCGGGGCGGCGGCGGCGGTGGGAGCGGTCGCCGCGGCGACCGCGCAGAGCGCGAGCAGGATCGTCTTGACCCTCATTGAGACCCCCCCAGGTCGTTGTGGAGTGGCGACTCTCGTCGCGGTGCTCGGCGGCCGTCAACGACGCCGCGCGGAAATGACTCGAAGGGACCGGGCCGCGCTAGCCCTTGGACGCCGGCCACGGCGTCGGGAAGCCGCCGTCGAGCTGCCGGCCGATCTCGCCGAAGTACCAGCGGCGGAACGTCACCAGCTCCTTGGGCGACACGAGGTCCTTGCGCTTGGCCTTGCGGGCGCAGGCGTCGAGCGCGTCGAGCGCCGCGAGGAACTCGTCCACCTCGGCGCGGCCGCGGCGGGGCACCGGGTAGGCGACGTCGACGGTCTCGGCACGGCGTACCGCTGCGGAGCGCAGCTCGGCGTCCGCAGTCTCGGCGACCGTCGGGTACTCGTCGCGCAGCCGCTTGCGCAGCTCCTCCACGTGCGCCGCCGCCGAGCTCTCCGTGGAGAGCTCGTCCAGCATGCGCGAGAGGTGCTCGCGCCAGCGCGCCCACAACGCCACGGGCACGTCGAGCAGAATGACGTCGACGACCGACTCGTTCACCGGAGCCCTTTCTACTTGCCGCCCGGCTAGCGTCTACGGTGTGCGGGTCGTCATGCAAGGGCCGAGAGACCGGGCCGAAAGGCCTCAAAAGGGGACGACATGGCGACGCCCGCGACCTCGCTCACGACGCGCGACCAGATCCTGCGGGCAGCACTGGAGCTGTTCCTGAGCCAGGGCTACGACGCGACGTCGCTGCGCCAGATCGCCGAGCGGCTCAACCTCACGAAGGCCGCGCTGTACTACCACTTCCCGGCGAAGGAGCACCTCGTCGTCGAGCTGACGCGGCCGTTCCTCGAGGGCTTCGCGGAGATCGTCGGCGAGGCGCGCGCCGCGTCGCGCGGCGGCGAGCCGATCGGCGTCGACGACCTCATCGCGCGCTACCTCGACCTGGTGCTCGCGCACCACGACGTGCTGCACCTGCTGACGTACGACCCCGCCGCGCAGAACCACCCGGACGTCGGCCAGCGCGCCCGCGCGCTCTACCACGGCCTGCTCACCGAGATCGTCGGCCCCGACGCGGGCGACGCGGACTCGATCCGCGCGGCATGCGCGCTCGCCGCCGTGTCGGCGGCGCCGATGCTCCCGGCGACGCGGCTGCGTACCGCTCGCCGGCACCTGCTCGCGTCGGCGCTGGCCGCGTTGCACGCCGAGTAGGGTCGCCGCGTGACGCGCCGCCTCCTGCTGGTCCACGCGCACCCCGACGACGAGTCGATCGCGACGGGCGGCACGATGGCGCGCTACGTCGCGGAGGGCGCGCAGGTGACGTTGGTGACCTGCACGCGCGGCGAGATGGGCGAGATCGTGCCGCCCGACCTGCGCCACCTCGGCACCGGCAAGGCGCTCGCCGACGTGCGGGTCGAGGAGCTGGCCGCGGCGATGCGCGTCCTCGGGGTCACCGACCACCGCTTCCTCGGGCCGTACGAGGACTCCGGCATGATCGGCACGCCGGAGAACGAGCGGGCGACGGCGTTCTGGAACGCCGACCTCGACGAGGCCACCGGGCACCTGGTCAAGGTGATCGAGGAGGTGCGCCCGCAGGTCGTGGTCACCTACGACGAGCACGGCGGCTACGGCCACCCCGACCACATCCAGGCGCACCGCGTGACGAACCTCGCGGTCGCCGCCGCGCAGTGGCGGGTCGCGAAGCTCTACCACTGCGCGTGGGGCGGCCCCGAACGCCGCCGCCGCGAGCGCGAGGACTACGCGGCGGCCGGGCGTCCCGGCGGCTTCGACCTGCCGGACCCGGACACCGCGACGCCGCCGCAGGCGCCCGTCACGACGACCGTCGACATCGCGCCGTACCTCGACACCAAGCTCCGCGCGATCGCGGCGCACCGCACGCAGGTCACCGTGGTCGGCCGGTTCTTCGCGCTGAGCAACAACGTCGCCCACGAGGCGTTCGAGCAGGAGCACTACACGCTGGCGATCGGGACGCCGGCGGGCGAGCCGGAGGGCGACCTGTTCGCGGGGGTGGCGGAGTGACGCGGAGCACCCTGTTCGTCCACGCGCACCCCGACGACGAGTGCTTCCCGACCGGCGCGACGATCGCCCGCTACGCGAGCGAGGGCGCGCGCGTCACGGTCGTGACGTGCACCCGCGGCGAGGCCGGCGAGATCCTCGTCGACGACCTGAAGCACCTCGACCCGGACGGGCTCGGCGCGCACCGGATGACCGAGATGGCGGCGTCGGTCGCGGCCCTCGGCATCTCCGACCACCGCTGGCTCGGCGGCCCGGGCCGCTGGCGCGACAGCGGGATGATGGGCACGCCGGAGAACGACGACCCGCGCTGCTTCTGGCGCGCCGACCTCGACGAGGCGGTCGCCGAGCTGGTCCGGGTGATCCGAGAGGTCCGCCCGCAGGTCGCCGTGACCTACGACAGCAACGGCGACTACGGCCACCCCGACCACATCCAGGCGCACCGCGTCACGGTCGCCGCGGTCGAGCGGGCGGCCGACCCGGCGTACGGCGACGGCGAGCCGCACGAGGTCGCGAAGCTGTACGCGACGGCGTTCCCGAAGAGCGTGCTGCGCGCGGCGTTCGACTACTACAAGGCGAGCGGCGACGAGTTCTTCGCGGACGTGGAGAGCGCCGACGAGATGCCGTTCGGCGTGCCGGACGAGGTCGTCACCACGCGGGTGCGGGCGTTCGACCAGGTGGAGCGCAAGCTCGCGGCGTTCCGCGCGCACCGCAGCCAGGTCGACCCGAACGGCGTGTTCTTCTCGCTGCCGCCGGAGCTCGCGGTCACCGGCCACGGCACGGAGCACTTCACGCTGCTGCGCGGCACGGTGGGGCCGGACGTGGACGAGGACGGCTGGGAGTCGGACCTCTTCAGCGGCGTGGCGATCCGCCACAAGGAGTAACCGGAACCTGGGCCGGGCACTGCTCCGACCGGGTGATTCGCTCACCCTGTGTAGTCAAAGGGCCGTCTCGGTGGAATAGTCCGACTACGGAACGCACCCCCGCTGTCCCGACGAACATCGGCACCGCGGGCGCCGGGCTTGAGCCTCGCGGCCCAAGTTTTTTCCCGGGGCCCGTCAGACATAGACGGAGACGCGCCAATGCCCACGGTCCGGAACGCAGCCGCCGCAGGGACGCTCGACCCGATGCTCGCCGCCACGGGTCTGCTCTCCGTCCACACCGCCGACGTCGGCCAGCAGCGCGAGGTGCGGCGCCGCCGGCGGCTGCGCACGGTCGCGACCCTGGCCGGCCTGCCCGCGTCGTACCTCTGGTACCGGCTGCTCGACGGCCGGCCGTTCGACGTCTTCGCGATGCCGCACGTGGACTGGGTGGTCGTCGCGCCGCTCGTGTTCTTCGTGCTGCTGTTCGCGTTCCTCGTCGGCACCCACGTCGTCACCGGCCGCTCGCCGCACGTGCTGTTCCGGCCCGAGCAGATCGACGTCCGGCTCTCCGACGTCGTCGGCATCGACCCCGTCAAGGACGAGGTCGTCCGCTCGCTGAACCTGTTCCTGGCGCACGAGACGTTCGCCCGCGAGATGGGCGGCCGGCCGCGCCGCGGCCTGCTGTTCGAGGGCGGCCCCGGCACCGGCAAGACGCACACCGCGAAGGCGATGGCGGCGGAGGCGGGCGTGCCGTTCCTGTTCGCGTCGGCGTCGTCGTTCCAGTCGTCGTTCTACGGCGCCACCGCGCGCAAGATCCGCTCGTACTTCAAGGCGCTGCGCCGCGCCGCCGAGCGCGAGGGCGGGGCCATCGGCTTCATCGACGAGTTCGACGCGATCGCCGGAACGCGGCACGGCATGGAGATGACGGCCGCGCCGCCGGTCTCCGGCGTCGTCGGCTGCGGCGGCCTCACCGGCCTCGCCACCGACTTCGCGACCGGGCCGGGCGGCCTGGCGCGCCGCCAGGTGTCGGCGTTCGGCACCGCGGACATCGCCGGCCCGGTCGTCAACGAGCTGCTGGTGCAGATGCAGTCGTTCGACACGCCGACCGGCGGGCAGCGGGTGCGCGGCGCGCTGGCCGACAAGGTCAACCTGCTGCTGCCCGCGCACCGGCAGATCCCGAAGCCCGCGCCGAAGCGTTCGAACATCATGCTGATCGCCTCGACCAACCGGGCCGACGGCATCGACCCCGCGCTGCTGCGGCCGGGTCGCTTCGACCGGCGGCTGACGTTCGAGGAGCCCGGCAAGGCGGGCCGGCGCGCGCTGCTCGACCACTTCCTCGCGAGGAAGGCGCACTCGGCCGAGCTCGACTCCGACGAGCAGCGCGAGGCCATCGCCGCGGTCACCCAGGGCTACACGCCGGCGATGATCGAGGGCCTGCTGGACGAGGCGCTCGTCAACGCCGTCCGCCGCGGTGACACCGCGATGACCCGCGGCGACGTGGAGACCGCGCGGCTCACCAGCGAGGTCGGCCTCGGCCAGCCGACGGCGTACACCGACCACGAGCGCCGCCTCATCGCGACGCACGAGGCCGGCCACACCGTCGCCGCCTGGCTCTGCGCGCCCGAGCGCCGGCTCGAGGTGCTCACGATCATCAAGCGCCGCGAGGCGCTGGGCCTGCTCGCGCACGGCGACCGCGAGGACGTCTACACCCGCTCGCGCGCCGAGATGACCAACCTGATCCGCATCGCGATGGGCGGGCAGTGCGCCGAGGAGCTGTGGTTCGGCGACGTCACGACCGGCCCGGCCGGTGACCTGAAGATGGCCACCAGCGTCGCGGCGCAGATGGTCGGCTCCGCCGGCATGGAGGGCTCGCTCGTGTCGTTCGACGCGGTGCCCGACGGGCCGCTGAGCGGCAACGTCGTCTCCCGCGTCCTCGACGACCCCCAGGCCCGCGAGCGGGTCGAGAAGCTGCTCGCCGACCAGAAGGCGTACACGCTCGCCCTGCTGGACGACAACCGGCACCTCGTCGAGGCGCTACGCGACGCGCTGCTCGAGCGTTCCGAGCTGATCGGCCACGAGATCACCGACGTGCTCGAGGCCGCGCAGGAGGCGCACGAGACGCGCGCCAAGGTCATCGACCTGCGCGACCACGTCGGCATCGACGTCCCGGTCACCGACGGCTGACGGCGAGGCGCGGCCCGCCGGACCGCGCCGGCGCGCTCGACCCCGTTCCTCTCTTGCGAACGGCACCGCCAGGCGCTACGAAATGACGTGCGCCGCGGCGTGCCGCCGCGACGGGGGACCTCGGGGGAGGTTCGCGTGCCGGACGCGGAGTTCACGTTCCACCGGTCGCCGGTGCTCGGTGACCGCGCGGACGGCCTCTACGAGTGGTTCCGGCGTTCGCTGGACGTACCCGGCGACATCGCCGAGTGCGGCGTGTTTGCGGGCGACACGAGCCGCGAGCTGGTGAGGTACGTCGAGCACGCAGGCATCGACAAGGTGCTGCACATGTTCGACACGTTCGCCGGGCTGCCGCCGATCGTCACCGAGCACGAGCGCGCGCAGCCGTCCGGGGGCACCGTTCGGCCGGGGCTGTTCCGGTGCGACAGGGACACCGTGGTGGCGCGGATGGGAACGCTCCGCCGCTACGTCCTGCACGAGGGGCTGTTCTCGGAGACGTTCGCGACGTTCGACCTGCCGCTCTGCTTCATCCACGCCGACGCCGACCTGTACGTGTCGACGCTGGACGTGATCCGGCTCGCCGACCGCTGCCTGTCCCCGGGCGGCCGCATCGTGTTCGACGACTACTGCAACCCGGAGTTCCGCGGCGTCACGCGCGCCGTGGACGAGGCACTCGACCCGCGCCGCTACGACGTCGTGCGGTCTCCGGAGACCCTCCAGTGCTTCGCGACCAGACGACCATGAGGCGGGAGGTCGGCGGCGCATGCCGGACGTGAGAGCTGTGCGAGTGACGGTCGCCCGCGACTGGGACAGGTGCGCCCGCGGCGTGCTGTGGAGCCAGTTGCTCGCGGACATGCCGGACCTGCCGACGGAGGTGCGGGAGTTCGGCGTCGCCGACCTGCCCGCGCTGCTCGCGGCGGGCACCGCGGACGACCTGCTCCTCCAGCACCTCGACTCGAGCGACGTGCTGGTCGTCAACTGGGACACCGTCAACGGCGACCCGGACTTCGGCGCGGACTTCGCGATGCGATGGTTCGAGCACCGCCGCCTGGAGATCCTCGCCTGGGTCTCGAACGGCGGCGTCCTCCTGGTCGAGGGGCAGGCCACTCTCGGGGTGCCGAGCCAGCGCGCGTACGACGCCGTTCTCGACGTCGGCGAGGTCAGCGTCTGCGGCCCGCAGGACCCGTTGCGCCCGGAGGTGCAGCGGCGGCGTTACGGCCACTCGTGCCGGCTCACCCGTCGCGCGGCGAAGTCGGCGATGTTCGCGGACTTCAGCGACCCGCGGGTGGACTCGTCCGACGTCGACCGGACGTACGAGGAGATGCTGCCCGGCCTCGCGGCACGGGTGCTCTCGCCCCGCCTCAAGACGCTGGACTGGAACATGCTCTACCGGGGGTGGTTCCGGACGAACCCCGTGCGCGGGCGACGGCTGCGCTGGGTCTCGCTGCTCACCACGGCGGACCGGCAGTGGTGGACCGGCCGGTTCAACCACCCGGTCCTGCTCGGCGCGCGGCTCGGCAAGGGCGCGATCGTCGTCAGCACGATGTTCCTGGCCAGCACGCAGCAGCGGGAGCTCGTGGCGTGCCTCCTGCGCAACACCGACGGCATGCCGGTCCGCGGCGGGCTGGTGCGGCCGGTGGTCGACTTCGTCAGGAAGAACGCGGTCCCCGTCCTCGCCGGACTGGCCGCCGCGCCGTTGATCGGGACCGCCGGCTCCTGGGACGCGACGGGCACGCTCGCGAAGCTCGCCCAGGCGCTCGTCACCGTCGTGGCGTTCTTCGTGGTCGGCCTGGCGACCAAGCTGCTGCACGGCCTGGTCCGGCTGGTCAAGGAGATGCTCGGCTACTGAGCGCTGCCGGCCTCCCGGTCGGGCCCGCCTGCCGCGCGACCCTTAGGGTCGGCGTCGTGACCCTGGACCGCGCGTTCGCCGTGGCGCTCGCCGTCGCGGGCGCGGTCGGGGGACTCGTGCTCGCGATCGTGGGGGCGTTCTTCGTCCCGGTGGCGTACGGCCCGGTCTCGCTCGGCGACGCGCTCGCGCTGCTGACGGTCGGGCCGTTCTGCCACGTCGTGGGGCGCGCCGCGCGCTCGACCTGGGTCGGCACGATCCCCGGCGTCGTGTGGCTGCTGGTGACGATGGTGCTGGCCGGGCGGCGGCCGGAGGGCGACCTCGTGATCACCGGCGAGGCCTTCGGGATGGCGTTCCTCCTGCTCGGCACGGTGTCCGCCGCGTTCGGGATCGGGACGATCCGGGCGGGCGTCGAACGCGACGCGACTAGGCCGAACGGTTCAAGCGAGCGCGAGAACGGCCGATAGATCACCCAGGTAACCGTCCTGGGGAGGGTCGCGGGTTGAGCCACGTCGTCGTACGGCTCGGCGGTGGGCGCTTCGCGCTGCCCATGGACGCCGTCGCCGAGGTGGGCCGCACGCCCGCCGTGACGCGCGTGCCGGGCACCCCCGGCTGGGTCTCCGGCGTCGCCAACTGGCGCGGCCGGATCCTCGGCATCCTCGACCTGCGCGAGCTGCTCGGCGTCGAGCGGCACGACGGCGGCGAGGAACGGCTCGTCGTCCTCCAGCGCAACGGCGTGGCCGCCGGGGTGGTCGCGGAGCGCGTGGACGGCGTCATCGAGGTGGACCAGGACGCGCTGGAGCCCGTGCTCCTGACGCTGTCCGGCGAGGCCGGCGCGCTGCTCCAGGGGCAGCTCACCGACGAGCACGGACCGGTCGGCGTGATCGACGCCGACGCGGTGTTCGGGTTGCGCCGGGCGGCGGGCGCCGCGCGGCGAGCGGGATAGGGAGCGGGAATGGACTTCTCCAAGCGGCTCGCGCGGGTCGCGGCGGTGGCGACGTGGATCAGCCTGGTGCTGTCCGTCGCGGCGTCGTGGGTCCTGGCGAACGTCGGCGACGGCGACGACGCGATCAAGCCCGGCTGGGTGCTGTTCTTCGCGGCCGTCGGCGCGATCGACGCCACGCTGCTCACGATCCTGCCGTTCTGGGAGGAGACGCGGGCCGGCGTGCGCAACCACATCGCCGCCTGGCGCGCCTCGCTGCTCGTCCTCGACATGGTGTTCGTGACCGGCGTCTGCGCCGCGACGGGCGGCGTCGGTGGGCCGTTCTGGCTGCTCTACATCCCGATCGTGCTGTTCGCCGCCGTGTCGCTGGACAAGTACCAGTCGATGGCGTTCGGCATCGTCGCGATGGTCACGCTCGTGCTCGCCTCGCTGGTCGCGGGGACGCTCGACGCCGACCACGCCGGCATCCTCGTGCTCGTCTGCCCGATCTTCCCGGCCGTCGCGTGGTTCAACTCCAACCTGTCGAACGCCGTGTGGCAGATGCGCAAGCGCGCGCGGGCCGAGCGGGACGCGTTGCAGGCCCGCGTCGAGGAGCTGTCGCAGATCCTCGACCGCGCGGCCGGCGGCGACCTCGCCGTCGACCTCTCGGTGGACGAGAGCGAGGAGGCGGCGCCGATCGCGACGCTGTCGACGTCGTTCAACCACACGCTCGGCAACCTGCGCAGCCTGGTCGGCCAGATCCGTACCGGCGGCGAGCACATCGCCGCGTCCGCGGGCGAACTGCTCGCGACCGCCGAGGAGCACGCGGTCTCCGCGACGCAGCAGTCCTCCGCGGTGTCCGAGACCACGTCGACGATCGAGGAGCTGGCCGCCACGGCCGCGCAGATCGCCGACACCGCGGAGGCCGTCGCCCGCTACGCCGCCGAGACGCTGCGCTACGCCGAGCAGGGCCGCGAGGCGGTCGGCGCGTCCGTCGACTCGATGGACAAGATCGCGTACCGGGTCGAGCAGATCGCGTCGCGCGCGCTGAGCCTCGGCGAGAAGAGCCACGAGATCGGCCGCATCCTCGACGTCATCGACGACCTGTCGGACCAGACGAACCTGCTCGCCCTCAACGCCGCCATCGAGGCCGCGCGGGCCGGCGAGCACGGCCGCGGCTTCGCGGTCGTCGCGTCCGAGGTGCGCAAGCTGGCGGAGCGTTCGATGGCCGCCACCAAGGACATCCAGGGCATCATCGCCGAGATCCAGGCCGAGACGAACTCCACGATCATCGCGAGCGAGGAGGGCGCCAAGGAGGTCAAGCAGGGCACCACGCTGGCCCGCGGCGTCGTGGAGGCGCTCGAACGCATCTCCGGCATGGTCGACGAGACGACGACCGCCGCGAAGGAGATCTCGATCGCGACGCAGCAGCAGCGCTCCGCCTCCGACCAGGTCGTCGCGGCGATGAACCAGGTGTCCGACGTCTCGCGCCAGTACGCCGTCGGCTCGAAGCAGGCCGCGGCGGCCGCGGCCCAGCTCAACGTGCTGGCGGCCGAGCTGCGGGCGTCGATCGCGCAGTTCAAGGTCGCCTAGGCCCTCGCGATGAAGGACTGGGGCAACGACCCCGAGCTCGTCGCGACGTTCCGCGCGGAGGTGGAGGAACGCCTCGCGTCGCTGTCGTCCGGCCTGCTCAGCCTGGAGTCGCACCCGCGGGCGCGCGACCAGGTGGCCGCGCTGTTCCGCGACGCGCACACCGTCAAGGGCTCGGCGAAGATGCTCGGCCTGGACCACGTGGTCGGGGTCGCGCACGTCATGGAGGACCTGCTCGGCGACCTGCGCGACGGGCGGCTGAAGGTCCGCCGCGACCTGGTCGACCTGCTGCTCACCGCGTGCGACGGCATCGGCCGCGGCATGCCGGGCCACGACACGCCGGTCTCGGCGGAGGACCTGGCGCCCGTGGTCGAGGCGCTGCACGCCGCCCGCCGCGGGGACAACCCGGTCGCCGTCCCGGCGCTGCCCCAGCCGGCCGAGGAGACTCCGGCCGGCGAGGACGCCGCGCCCGCGCCGGTCGCGCGCGAGGCGGGCGACTCGGTCCGCGTCGCGGCGCACAAGGTGTACGACCTGATCGACGTCGTCGGCGAGGCCGCGCTCGGCGCGCGCCGGGTCGAGCAGGTCAGCAACCTGCTCCTCGAATTGCTCGCCGACCACGCCCGCTGGACCAAGAGCCTGCGGCTCGCGGCCGGCGACGAGTCGCTGCCCGAGCAGGTGACGCTGGCGCTGCACCGCCTGCTCGCGATCGGCGACCAGGCGCAGGGCGCCGGGACGCAGCTCCGCGAGCTGGTCGAGGTGCAGCTCAACCGCGTGTCGCTCGTCCGCGACGGCGCGATGGGCCTGGCGATGGTGCCGTTGCGGCGCGTCGTGGCGGCGTTCCCGCGGCTGGTCCGCGAGGTCGCGGCGGCCTGCGGCAAGGACGTCGAGCTGGTCATCGAGGGCGACGACATCGAGCTGGACAAGCAGGTGCTCGACGGCGTCGCGGACGCGTTGAAGCACCTCGTCATCAACGCCGTCGACCACGGCTGCGAGCCGCGCGCCGAGCGCGAGGCGCTCGGCAAGCCGCCGGTCGCCACCGTCCGCGTCACGGCGCGCACCGCCGGCGGCCACGTGGTGGTCGAGGTGTCGGAGGACGGTCGCGGCATCGACGAGGACGTCGTGCGCGCCAAGGCGGTCGAACGCGGCCTGCTCCCGCCCGACTCGGGGCTCACCGGCAGCGCGCTGCTCGCGCTGCTGTTCACGCCGGAGTTCTCGACCGCGGCGACGGTCACCGAGACGAGCGGCCGCGGCGTCGGCCTCGACGTCGTGAAGACGGCGGTGGACGACCTCGGCGGCTCGATCGACATCAAGAGCGAGGTCGGCCAGGGGACGACGTTCGCGCTCACCCTGCCGGTGACGTTGGGCGTCATGCGCTGCCTGATCGCGCGGCTCGGCTCGGAACGGTTCGCGATCCCGGTGACGAGCGTGGTCGAGTCCATCGGCCTCGCCGACGCAGGCGTCTCCACGCTCGCCGGCGCGCCCGTGATCACGCGGCACGGGCAGTCGTTGCCGCTGCTCGACCTCGGCGACGCGCTCCAGGTGCCGGGCGAGCGGGAGCCGCGCGCCGCGCTGGTCGTGCGCCACGGCGACCGCCAGCTCGCCTGGTCGGTGGACCGCCTGGAGGGCGAGACCGAGCTCGTCATCAAGGACCTGGGGTCGTTCCTGCGGCGGGTGCCCGGCGTGTCCGGCGCGACGATCGCGGGCGACGGCACCGTGGTCTGCCTGCTCGACCTGCGCGACCTCGCGGAGAAGGCGATCGGCGTCGGCGGGCTGTCGTCGCGGCGGGTCGCGGCCGCCGCGCCGGTCGACCGCGGGCTGCCGAAGGCGCGGGTGCTCGTGGTCGAGGACTCGCTCGGCGTCCGCGAGCTCGAACGCGTGATCCTCGAAGGCGCCGGCTACCACGTGGAGACGGCCGTCGACGGCCTCGACGGCGCGTCGCGGCTGCGCGAGGGCCAGCCGCACGTCGACGTCGTCATCAGCGACGTCGAGATGCCCGGCATGACCGGGTTCGAGCTGACCCGGACGATCCGCCGGACCAAGGGCTGGGAGAACGTCCCCGTCGTCATCATGACCTCGCTCGGCAACGACGACGACCGCCGGATGGGCCTCGAAGCGGGCGCGAACGCGTACCTGCTGAAGGGCGAGTTCGACCAGGCGCAGCTCGTCGAGACCGTGCGCCGCCTCGTCGGTCGGTAGGGACACCCCACGACGGCGCTTCGCGCCGCCGCGGGGACCCCCGTAAAGTGCGGGGGTGCCTCGCATCGTCATCGCCGATGACAGCCCCACGCTCCGCCGGATCGTCTCCTCCGTGCTGTCCTCCGCCGGCTACGAGGTCGTCCAGGCCGAGGACGGCGTGGACGCGGTGCAGACGGTGTTCCGGGAGCAGCCCGACGCGATCGTCATGGACGTGCAGATGCCGCGGGTGTCCGGCTACGTCGCCACCCGGCTGCTCAAGGACGACTGGCAGACCGCGGACATCCCCGTCGTGCTGCTCACCTCCCTCGACGCGGCGAGCGACCGCTACTGGGGCACCAAGACCGGCGCCGACGGCTACCTGACGAAGGACTTCGAGGCGCCCGACCTGACCGGCGCGGTCGCGGCCGTCCTCGACAAGGCGGCCGAGGCGCGCGGCGGCCGCCCGAACGTCAAGCCCGACCCGGTCGAGCTGTCCGCCGACGACGTGCTGTCCAAGGTGTGCGACCTGCTCGACCGCAAGCTGTTCGAGACGCAGGTCCAGGCCGAGGTCATCGAGATCGCGGCGATCGCGCACGGCTTCGACGACACCGTGCGCGCGCTGCTCGACGTGGTGCGCCGCTTCGTGGACTTCCACCTGGCCGGGGTGCTGCTGGTGGATGAGCAGCACGCGTACGTCGGCGTCGCGCACGAGGCCAGCGACGCGCACTTCCAGGAGTTCGTCGGCCGGGCCGCGGAGTCCATCGCGAGCGCGACCGGGCAGTCGTACGACACCGCCGCGCTGCGGCTGAACGTCGTCGACCCCGAGGAGCTGCTCGGCGAACCGGACGAGGGGCCGATGTCGACGTTCCTCTCGATGCCGCTGCGCGGCTCGGGCGGCCGGCTCGTCGGCGTGCTCGCGCTGTCGTCGTCGTTGCAGAACGCGTTCTCCGAGACGTCGCTGTCGACGCTGAAGCTGCTCGAAGGGCCGACGGCCATCGTCGTCGACAACGCCCGCCAGACGGTCGTGCCGCGCCTCGCATGACGGTCGACGGCGACGCGTACCGGCGGGTCGTCGGGCACTTCGCGACGGGTGTCACCGTCGTCACCACGCACTGGGACGGCCGGCACTACGCGATGACCGCGAACTCGTTCACGTCGGTCTCGCTGGAGCCGGTCCTCGCGCTCGTCGCGGTCGAGGCGCGGGCGCGCTTCCACGACGCGGTGCTGCGCTCGCGGGCGTTCGCGGTCAACGTCCTCGCCGCCGACCAGGAGGACGTGTCGCGCTGGTTCGCCACGCGCGGGCGGCCGCACGACGAGTCGTACATGGGGACGTTCTCGTTCACGACCGGCCCGGAGTCGGGCGCGGCGCTCTTGGACGGCGCGCTCGCGACGCTGGAGTGCCGCACGCACTCGACGCACCCCGGCGGCGACCACACGCTGCTCGTCGGCGAGGTGCTCGCCGCCTCCGCGCCGCGCGCGGGCGCCGAGCCGCTCGTCTACTTCAGGGGGACGTACCGCCGGCTCGCGCCGGAGTAGCGCACCTCGCCGGTCGAGAGCCACCACAGCCAGGCGATCTCGTCGGCGTCCGCGGGCAGCGCGCGCAGCCAGGCCAGCGCCTCGGCCGCCTCGTCGGCGTGGCCGTCGCACCAGTCGTCCTCGCGGGCGCAGCGCCGGCCGTACTCGCCGCCGCCCGGCCCGCAGGTCTGCACCAGCCGCGGCTCCGCGGCGCACCGGTCGCACTCGCGGGCGGTGACGTTGCGCGGCCCGAAGCGCGGGTCGTCGAGCCACGGGTGCTCGCGGCGCAGCGCCTCGCGCAGCTCCGCCTTCGGCGGTACGCCCTCCGGCCACGTCACGCACGGCAGTATGTCGTCCGTGGCGAAGACCAAGGTCGTGGCGACGCTCGGCCCCGCGAGCCGCGACCGCGCGGTGCTCACCGGCATGGTCGAGGCCGGTGTGTCGGTCGTGCGGATCAACTGCTCGCACGGCCGGCGCGAGGACCACGTCGCCGCCGTACGGCTGGTGCGCGCGGTCGCCCGCGAGCTCGGCGCCGACGTCGCGATCCTCGCCGACCTGCAGGGGCCGAAGATCCGCGTCGGCACGCTCGACACGGCCGGCGTCGTGCTGGCCGGCGACGTCGTGCTGCGCGCGGGGTGCGACTCGACGTACGACGGCGCGGTGCCGGTGTCGTACGCCAACTTCGCCTCCGACGTCGGCCCCGGCGCCTGCGTGCTGCTGGACGACGGCCGGCTGGAGCTGCGGGTGCGCTCGGTCGCGGGCCGCGACGTCGCCTGTGACGTCGTCCGCGGCGGGCGGCTGACCAGCAACAAGGGCATCAACCTGCCCGGCGTCGCGGTGTCGGCGCAGAGCCCGACGCTGAAGGACCTGCAGGACGCGGCCGCGATGGTCGAGGCCGGCGTCGACTACCTCGCGCTGTCGTTCGTGCGCACCGCGGGGGACGTCGAACGCCTGCGGACCGCGATGCGCGGCATCGGCCACGACGTGCCGATCGTCGCGAAGCTCGAACGCCCCGAGGCCATCGACGACCTCGACCCGATCCTCGACGTGTCCGACGCGGTGATGGTCGCGCGGGGCGACCTCGGTGTGGAGATGGGGCCGGAGCGCGTTCCCGTCCTCCAGAAGACGATCATCGCGGCGGCCAACGCGCACGCCATCCCGGTGGTCACCGCGACCGAGATGCTGGAGTCGATGGTCGACGCGGCGCGGCCCACCCGCGCCGAGGCGTCCGACGTCGCGAACGCCGTCTTCGACGGCACGTCCGCGGTGATGCTCTCCGCCGAGACGGCCGTCGGCACCGACCCGGTGAACGTCGTCCGGTGGATGGTGCGCATCTGCGAGCAGGCCGAGGCGGCGCGGCGGTTCGCGGTGCCGCCGCCGCCCGTCGAGGGGCTGCTCACGCCGGCCCGGGCGGTCGCGCACGCGGTCGTGCAGACGGTCCGGGACACCCGCGCGGTGGCCGTCGTCGTGCACACGCAGACCGGCTCGTCGTCGCGGCTCGTGGCGTCGTTCCGGCCGGGCGTGCCGATCCTCGCGCTGTCGCCGTCGGAGGAGACGTTGCGCCGGGTGGCGCTGCACCGCGGCGTGCGCGGCGGCCGCGTCGAGCGCGCGGACGACTCGCTGACGCTGATGGCGCAGGCCAACGAGGAGGCGGTCCGCGCCCGGCTGGCGAAGCCGGGCGAGACGATCGTCGTCGTGGCCGGCGTGCCCGGGCAGACGGGCGGCACGAACCGCCTGCTCGTGCACACCGTGACGGCGCCGTGATCCCGCCCGGCCCGGACGACGTGCCGCGCCGCACCTCGCCGGACGGCTCCGTGGTCGTGCTGTTCACGTCGCACGACGTGCGGATGTCGGTCTGGGTGAACGAGCCGGCGGTGTACCGCGCCCGGGACGGGGCGCTCCTCGTCGACTTCGACAGCACGCTGCTCGACGCCGGGACGGGCCTCACGTTCCCCGGCCCCCACCGCGTCCGGCTGCCGTTGCGGAAGTACCCGCGCGGCGACCAGGTCCGCTACGACCTCCTGGTGGACGTGGAGGCCGAGACGTTCGCGATCGGGCCGGGCGAGCCGGTCCGGCCGCTGGCCGAGATCGCCCGCGCGGTCCACGAGCTCCAGGGCGCGCGGCCGACGGTGCGCCTGACGCCGCTGGAGGCGGGGGCGTGCCCGGACTGCGGCGGCGAGCTCGCGGCGTTGCGGTTCCTCGGGATTCGCCGCCCGGGCCGGCGGTGCCGTAGGTGCGGGCGGGTCTGGCCGGACTGAGTCGCGCGCCGGGCGAGATGGCGATGCTGTCACGATGATGTCATAGTGACAGCATGTTGATGCTGCTCCGGCGTCACGCCGACCTGCGCCGGCTCGCGGCCGCCGGGCTCGTCTCGCTCTCCGGCGACTACCTGCTCTTCGTCGGCCTGTCGTACCTCGTCTACGACCTCACCGGCTCGACCGTGGCGGCGGGTGGCGCGCTGCTGGCGAACTTCGCGCCGCAGGTGGTCGTGGGGTCGTTCGCCGGCGTGTTCGTGGACCGCTGGGACCGCCGCCGCACGATGGTCGTCTCCGACCTGCTGCAGGCGGTCGGGCTGCTGCCGCTGCTGTTCGCCGGGCCGGGCCGCATCGGCGTCGTCTACGCCGTGCTGCTCTGGCAGGGCACCGTCGAGCAGTTCTTCCACCCGGCGCAGCAGGCGCTGGTGCCCGCGCTGGTGCCGGCCGAGGACCTGCTCGCGGCGAACGCCGTCACCGGCCAGTCGCAGCACCTCGCCCGGCTCGCCGGCTCCGCGCTCGGCGGCGTCGTCGCCGCGTGGGGCGGGATCGCCGCCGTGGCGGCCGCGGACGCGGCGACGTTCGTCGTGTCGGCCGCGCTGCTGTCCCGGATCGCCGCCCGGACCGCCCCGGACCGCGGCGCGCCGCCGGTCGAGCGGGCGCTGCGCCGGGTGACCGCCGAGTGGCGGGCCGGGATGCGGATGGTCGGCCGCTCGCGCGGGCTGCGGGTGGTGCTCGCGTTCGGGCTGCTGACCGGCGTGGGGGAGGGGGTGCTGGTGACGCTGCTGGCGCCGTGGGTGCGCGACGTCGTGCACGGCGACGGCAAGGCGTACGGCCTGCTGGTCGGCCTGCAGGCGATCGGCGGCGTGGCCGGCGCGGCGCTCGTCGCGCCGGTGGGGCGGCGGGTGCCGGCCGCGCGGCTGTTCGGGTGGGGCGGCGTCGGGCTCGGCCTGCTCGACCTCGCGCTGCTCGGCTACCCGGCGGCGTACCCGCACGTGCTGCCGGCGTTCGCACTGATCGTCGTCGCCGGGCTGCCCGCCGCGCTTTGCTACACCGGCTACGTCACCGTCGTGCAGACGCTCACCGACGACGCGTACCGCGGCCGGGTCATGGGGTCGTTCATGGCCGCGCGCGGGCTCGCCATGCTGGCGGGCATCGGGATCGCGGCGGCGTTCGGCGAGGTGGTCGGGGTGCTGCCGCTGGTGCTGGTGCAGGGCGTGGTCTACGTGGCCGGCGGCGCGCTCGTGCTGCTCGCCCGGATCGACGGCACCTAACGGTCGTCGCGGCGGCGGTGCCGGTGGCGGACGTACTCGTCCACCCAGTTGCGGCAGCTTCGCCACTGGCCGTCCGCGCCCTTGGTGGCCTGCAACGTGCCGCGGACGGCAGCGGCGCGTAGGGCACCCGCGGTGACGTCGCCACGGGCGAGCGCGGTGATCGGCACGATCCGCGCGGGACCCGCGACCGCCGGCACGATGAACTTGTAGAGGTTGTCGAGGATCGCGCGCGCGATGAGCTCGCCGAGCGCGCCGGGATCGCCCGTGTCGGCGCGACGCAGCGCGCGCAGGTAGGTGTGGAGCCGCAGGTACACGGACTCGCGCGGCGGGCGGCCCGTGGCATCGTGCTTGAACTTGTCGAGTGCGGCGATATCGAATGTCACCGTACGACTTAGTCGTACGTACAGGCGCGACTGAATTCGACCGTACGAGCATGACACCGATGTCATTCCGGGCGGATCGACCACTCCTGACCGTTCGCGGTGTCGCGCACGTCCACGCCGAGCCCGGCCAGCTCGTCGCGCAGCCGGTCCGCGTCGGCCCACCGCTTCGCCGCCCGCGCCTCCGCCCGCGCGTCGAGCAGCGGCCGCGCCTCCTCCGGCAGCGCCGCCGGCACCGTGCCCACGTCGCGCGCGAGGTCGAGCCCGAGCACCTGGTCGAACCAGGCGAACGTCTCGAACTTCGAGCCGTCCGGCACCGTCTCGTCGCGTTCGAGCTCGCGCACGACCTGCAGCGCGGCCGGGGTGTCGAGGTCGTCGTCCAGCGCCTCGCGGAACCGCGCCTCGTAGTCCGCGCACATCGGCTTCGACGGCGACTCGGCCCACGCGCGGACGCGGTCCCGCCAGCGCCGCAGCGTCCGGTCGGCCGCGGCGATCTCGTCCCAGGTCAGGTTGATCTGCGTGCGGTAGCGGGAGCCGAGGAACGACAGCCGCAGCGCCAACGGGTCGTGGCCGCGGTCGGCGACGTCCGGCACGAGGACGACGTTGCCGGTCGACTTCGCCATCTTGCGGCCCTCGAAGAGCAGGTGCTCGCCGTGCACCCAGTGCCGCACGACCGGGTGCCCGACCGCCGCCTCGGACTGCGCGCGCTCGTCCTCGTGGTGCGGGAACCGCAGGTCGATGCCGCCGGTGTGCACGTCGATCGTCTCGCCGAGCAGCGCGAGGCTCATGGCCGAGCACTCGACGTGCCAGCCGGGGAAGCCCGTTCCCCACGGGGTCTTCCACACCTGCGCCCGGTTCGGCCCGGCGCCCTTCCAGAGCGCCCAGTCGGCGTGGTGGCGCTTGAGCGGGTGCACGTCGCCGGCGGTGCGGTGGCCCGCCTTGAGCGCGTCGAGGCGGTTGCCGGAGATGGCGCCGTACGGCGGCCAGGACGCCGCGTTGAAGAACACCGAGCCGTCGTCCGCGACGTACGCGTGGCCCTTGTCCACCAGCCGCCCGATCAGCTCGATCATCGGGTCGATCCACTCCGACGCCTTCGGCTCCTCGGCCGCGCGGTGGATGTTCAGCGCGGCGAGGTCGCGGTGGAACGCCTCGGTGTAGAACGCCGCGATCTCGGCCGCCGACTTCCCCTCGCGGCGCGCCTGCGCGAGCACCTTGTCGTCGCCGCGGTCGTTGGTGTCGTCCTCCATGTGGCCGACGTCGGTGATGTTCTGCACGACGGTGACCCGCCACTTGTGCGACTCGGCGACCCGGCGGATCAGGTCGGTGAGGAGGAACGTCCGCATGTTGCCGACGTGCGCGTACCGGTAGACGGTCGGGCCGCAGGCGTAGACGCGCAGCAGCCCAGGCGTCGCCGGCTCGATCGGGACGACGCGGCGAGCCATCGTGTCGTACAGCCTCATCACGGCTCCGAGCCTACGAACGTGAAGAGCCGCTGTCCCGCCCGGAACGCCGCCGGCTCACCGGTGAGCACGTGCACGCCGACCGACCACAGCGTGCCCTCCGGCGCGTCGAACGCCCGCTCCGCGAACCCCGCCTCCGCGAACCAGCCGCGGATCGCCGGCGTGAGGTCAGGCTCGCGGCGGGTCCGCGTCCAGACCACGGTCGCGCCCGGCGCGCACAGCGACGGCGCGGCGAGCACGGTGCGGCGCACGTCGTCGTCGGGCACGTTGCCGAACACGCCGCAGAGCAGCACCAGGTCGGCCGGTACGGCGCCCGCGTAGGCGTCGGTGAGGCCCGCGTCGCCGACGACGACGTCCACGTGCGGGCCGGCGAGCGCGCGGGCGGCGGCGGCGTTCGCCGGGTCGAGCTCGACCAGCCGCGCCGTGACGTGCGGCGGCAACGGCAGCAGGTCGCGGCCCTGCCCCGCGCACGCGCTGACCGCCCGCGCGGGCCGCCCGTCCAGCGCGGCGAGCCATCCGGCGACGTGCCCGCGCACGCAGCGCAGCCGCGCCGCCAGGTCCGACGCCGGGTCGTCGTACGGCTCGTGCCAAGCCCGCCAGTCGGGCGCGCCGCCGGTCACGACAGCCGCGCCCGCGACATCCGCGCCGCGCGCAGCGCGTGGTCGGCCGCCTCCGGGTCGACGGGGCCGACGGCGGCGGCGTACTCCTCGAGCTCGAACGCCGCCGCGAGGTAGTCGCCGAGCTGGATGAGGATCTCGCCGCGCTCGCGGCGCAGCGCGACCGAGTGCGCCGGGACGAGCATGGACAGCTCGACGGCCCACAGCCGGGTCCGCAGCCGCTCGCGCGTGGCGGAGGCGGCGCGGACGTTGCCGAGCACGCGGGTCACGATCGACGGCACGTCCCACGGCTCGAAGTGCTCGTCGCGCAGGTCGCCGATCCGCGCGGCCAGCTCGGCGCGCGAGACGAGGCGGCCGCCGTAGAACGGGTCCGCGAGCTGCCCGGCGACGTCCACGACGAAGTGCCCGGGGAGGCCGATGCCGGCGGCGGGGATGCCGCGGCGGCGGGCGACCTCCAGCCAGACGACCGACAGCGTGATCGGCAGGCCGCGGCGGCGGCGCAGCACCTCGTGCAGCAGGGAGGAACGGAGGTCGCCGTAGTCGTCGCCGTAGCCGCGGAAGTCGTGCAGCGCCTCCCGCAACGCCGCCGCGTCGCCGCCGTCGACGGCCGCCGCGAGGTCGTCCAGCCGGGCCAGCTCCGGCGCCACGTCGAGGTCGGGGAACACCTCGCAGCCGATCAACAGGCAGGCGAGGCCGAGGTCCGGCTCCGGCGCGCGCATGGTCTCGGCGAACGCCCGCCGCGACTCGGCGGTCATCGCTCGCGCACCGGCGCCGCGCCCGGCGGGCCGCCCGGCCCGCTCACCGGCGCCGCACCCGGCGGGCCGCCCGGCCCGCGCACCGGCGGCACCACCCGCGCGGCCACCAGCGACGCCTCGGCCACGGCCACCACGGAGCCGTCGCGGCGGCGTACCGAGAGCACCCCGTCGGCCCACGACAGCAGCTCGCCGACGACGTCCGAGACGCCCTCGGGGACGACCCGGCGCAGCGTCACGCGGGAGCCCACGTCGGCCGGGGTGACGGCCACGCGGTACACGCCTCCGGCCGGAATCGCGTCGTCCCCTCGTCGGTGTGGTGAGATTGCGATACTAGGCAGACCCGCGCCAGGAGGAGAGCCGAACGTGACGTACACCATCGCCGAGCCGTGCGTCGATGTGAAGGACAAGGCCTGCATCGAAGAGTGCCCGGTCGACTGCATCTACGAGGGCGTGCGCTCCCTCTACATCCACCCCGACGAGTGCGTCGACTGCGGCGCCTGCGAGCCGGTCTGCCCCGTCGAGGCGATCTTCTACGAGGACGACGTCCCCGCGACCTGGAAGCCGTTCACGAAGGACAACAAGGACTTCTTCAACGACCTCGGCTCGCCCGGCGGCGCGAGCAAGATCGGCCCGCAGCCGTTCGACGGACCGTACGTCGCGGCGTTGCCCACCGAGTAGTTCCTCCTGCCATCGCGCCGCCCGAGCCGTCTCCGGCCGGGCGGCGCGTCGTGTCCGACGGGTGGTGAGATGCGCGCGCTGCCGGAGTTCCCGTGGGACCGGCTGACGCCGTACGCTGACCGCGCCCGCGCGCATCCCGGCGGGATCGTGGACCTCTCCGTCGGCACCCCCGTCGACCCGACGCCGCCGGTCGTCCAGGAGGCGCTGCGGGCCGCCTCCGACGCCCCCGGCTACCCGCTCACGGCCGGCACTCCCGCGCTGCGCGACGCGGCCGCCGGGTGGCTGCGCCGGCGGCTCGGCGTCGCCGACGCCGGCACCGTGCTGCCGACGATCGGCTCGAAGGAGCTGGTCGCCTCGCTGCCCTCCGCGCTCGGGCTGAACGGGCGCGTGCTCTTCCCCGACCTGGCGTACCCCACGTACGACATCGGCGCCCGGCTGGCCGGCTGCGAGCCGGTGCCGGTGCCCACCCGCGACGGGCTGCTCGACCTCGACGCGCTGGACGCGGCGGGCGCGGCGCTGCTGTGGGTCAACTACCCGGCCAACCCGCACGGCCGCGTCGCGCCGCCCGAGCACCTCGCGGCGGTCGTCGCGTGGGGCCGGGCCTCCGGCGTGCTCGTCGCGAGCGACGAGTGCTACGCCGAGTACGGCTGGACCGCGCCGGTGACCTCCGCGCTGGCGAACGGCCCCGCCGGGGTGCTCGCCGTGCACTCGCTGTCCAAGCGCAGCAACCTGGCCGGCTACCGCGCCGGCTTCGTCGCGGGCGACCCGGCGGTCGTGCAGGCGCTGCTCGAGGTACGCCGGCACGCCGGGCTCATCGTCCCCGCGCCGGTCCAGGCGGCGATGGTCGCGGCGCTCGGCGACGACCCCCACGTGGACGAGCAGCGGGCGCGCTACGAGGAGCGGCGGGCGCTGCTCGGCACGGCGCTCGGCAACGCCGGCTGGCGCGTGGACCACTCCGAGGGCGGCCTGTACCTGTGGGCCACGCACCCCGACGACGCCGACTGCTGGGCCGCCGTCGGCCGGCTCGCCGACCGCGGCGTGCTCGTGGCCCCCGGCGCGTTCTACGGTGCGGCCGGGGCCCGGCACGTACGGATCGCCCTGACCGCCACCACCACCGAGGTGGCGGACGCCGCCCGACGTCTGGAGAGCACGTGAGCATCGAGCACGACGTCGCCGCGCTGTGGGACCGCCGCAACGGCATGAGCGAGAACGACCTCCAGGCGCGCCACCTCGTCACCAACGTCATCGACTCGCTGGACCGCGGCCAGGTGCGCGTCGCGGAGGTGGCCGAGGACGGCAGCGTGACGGTCCACGAGTGGGTGAAGCAGGCGATCCTGCTGTCGTTCCGGCTGCTGCCGCTGGAGGACGTCGAGCACGCCCGCTACGTCTACCGCGACCGCATCCCGCTGAAGCGGACGTTCGAGGGCGTGCGGGTGCTGCCCGGCGCCATCGCGCGGTGGGGCTCGTACTGCGCGCCGGGCGTCGTGCTGATGCCGTCGTTCGTGAACATCGGCGGCTACGTGGACGAGGGCACGATGGTCGACACCTGGGCGACCGTCGGGTCCTGCGCGCAGATCGGCAAGCGCGTGCACCTGTCCGGCGGCGTCGGCATCGGCGGTGTCCTCGAGCCGCCGAACGCCGTCCCCGTCGTGGTCGAGGACGACGCGTTCATCGGGTCGCGGTCGATGGTGGTCGACGGCGCGCGGGTGCGCCGCGGCGCGAAGCTCGGCGCCGGCTGCATCCTCACCGCGTCGACGCACGTGTACGACGCCGAGACCGGCGAGGAGCTGCCGCGCGGCGAGGCGCCGGAGCGCTCGGTCTGCGTGTCGTCGGTGCGGATGAAGTCGTTCCCCGGCGGCGACTTCGGGATGCCGTGCCTGCTGGTGCTGCGCTACCTGGAGGGGACCGAGCACGACAAGCTGCACCTCAACGAGGTGCTGCGCCGGCACGGTCTGGCGCAGTGATCGACCTCTCGTTGCCGGCCGCGGAGCTCACCGCCGCCGTCGTGGACGTCGAGTCGGTGAGCGGCAACGAGCGCGCCCTCGCCGACGCGGTCGAGGCGGCGTTGCGGCCGCTGGACCACCTGGAGGTGGTCCGCGACGGCGACTCGGTCGTCGCGCGGACGTCGCTCGATCGCCCGGCGCGGGTGCTGCTCGGCGGGCACCTCGACACCGTCCCGGTGGCGGGCAACCTGCCGTCGCGCCGCGAGGGCGGCCGGCTGTTCGGCTGCGGCACGTCGGACATGAAGTCCGCCGTCGCGGTGATGCTGCGGCTGGCCGCGACCCTCGACGCGCCGCGGCACGACGTGACGTACGTCTTCTACGACAACGAGGAGGTCGAGGCCGAGAAGAACGGCCTCGGCCGGCTCTCCCGCGCGTGGCGCGGCTGGCTCGACGCCGACCTCGCGATCCTCATGGAGCCGACGAACGGCGCCGTCGAGGCCGGCTGCCAGGGCACCCTCCGCGCGCACGTGACGGTGCCCGGTGTCCGGGCGCACAGCGCGCGGTCGTGGCTCGGCGACAACGCGATCCACAAGGCCGGCGCGCTGCTCGACCGGCTGGCGGCGTACGAGGCGCGGCGGCCGGTCATCGACGGGTGCGAGTACCGCGAGGGGCTCAACGCCGTCGCCATCAGCGGCGGAGTCGCCGGCAACGTCGTCCCTGACGCGTGCACCGTGACGGTGAACTTCCGCTTCGCCCCGGACCGGTCCGAGGAGGACGCGGCGGACCACGTGCGCGAGGTGCTGGCGCCGTACGACGTGGTCGTCGCCGACTCGGCGCCGGGCGCGCTGCCGGGGCTGTCGGCGCCCGCGGCGCAAGACTTCGTCGCGGCGGTCGGCGCGACGCCGGTCGCGAAGCTCGGCTGGACGGACGTGTCGCGGTTCGCGGCGCTCGGCATCCCGGCGCTGAACTACGGCCCCGGCGACCCGAACCTCGCGCACAAGGCCGACGAGTCCGTGGACCTCGCGCTCGTCGAGGAGTGCGAGCGCGTGCTGCGGAACTACCTCGGGTAGGTGGACGGCATGGAGGACAACCCGGCGGCGCTGCCCAGCCGCGCGCCGATGCCGGAGCAGCAGCGCGGGCAGACCGTGCTGCGCCGCGGGCACGCGACCTCGACGACGACCGACCAGCGGCTGCTCGACAGCCGCGGCACGGCCGACTGGGTGCACACCGACCCGTGGCGGGTGCTGCGCATCCAGGCGGAGTTCGTGGAGGGGTTCGGGACGCTCGCGTCGCTGGGGCCGGCGGTGAGCGTGTTCGGCTCGGCGCGCACGCCGCGGGACGACCCGGAGTACGCGCGCGCCGAGGCGCTGGGCGCGGCCCTGGCGCGGGCCGGCTTCACCGTCATCACCGGCGGCGGGCCCGGCCTGATGGAGGCGGTGAACAAGGGCTGCTGCGACGCCGGCGGGACCTCCGTCGGGCTCGGCATCGAGCTGCCGTTCGAGCAGCGGCTCAACGACTGGGTCGACATCGGCATCCAGTTCCGCTACTTCTTCGCGCGCAAGACGATGTTCGTGAAGTACGCGCAGGCGTTCGTCAACCTGCCCGGCGGCTTCGGGACCCTGGACGAGCTGTTCGAGGCGCTGACGCTGGTGCAGACGCGCAAGGTCACGCGGTTCCCCGTCGTGCTGCTCGGGACGGAGTTCTGGGGCGGGCTGCTGGAATGGGTGCGCGCCCGGCTGCGCGACACCGGCAAGATCGACCCCGAGGACCTCGACCTGCTGACGCTGACCGACGACGTGGACGAGGTCGTCGACGTCGTCGTGCGCGCCGCCGAGGAACGCCGCCGGGAGGGCCGTCTGTAGTGGGGCTGACGATCTGCGTGTTCTGCGCGTCGAGCGACGCGATCCCGTCCCGGTACGTCGACCTGGCGGCCGAGGTCGGCGCCGAGATCGCGCGCCGCGGGCACTCGCTCGTCACCGGCGGCGGGTCGGTGTCGATGATGGGCGCCGTCGCGCGCGCCGTCCGGGCCGGCGGCGGGCGGACCGTCGGGGTCATCCCGCGCGCGCTGCTCGAACGCGAGATCGCCGACCACGCCGCCGACGAGCTCGTCGTCTGCGACACCATGCGCGAGCGCAAGGGCGAGATGGACAGCCGCTCGGACGCGTTCATCACGCTGCCGGGCGGCATCGGGACGCTCGAGGAGCTGCTCGAGATCTGGACCGCGCGGACGCTCGGGATGCACGACAAGCCGGTCGTGGTCTGCGACCCGGACGACGCGTTCGCGCCGCTGCGCGCGCAGATCGACCAGCTCGTCTCCCGCGGCTTCGCGCGCCCGGACATCAACGACTCGCTCGTCTGGTGCGCCACCGCGGCGGACGCCGTGCGGCTGGCGGAGGGGTCGGGCCACGCCACCCCGCCGGAGGACGACGAGCTGCTGGAGGCCGAGCTTTGACGACCGGTCTCCCCACCGGCCGCGTGACGTTCCTCCTGACCGACGTCGAAGGGTCCACTCCCGCGTGGGAGCGCGACCCCGAGGGCATGGTCGTGGCGATGGCCGCGCACGACCGGATCGTGGCCGAGGTGGTGACCCGCCGGGGCGGCGCGCTCCCGGTGGAGCAGGGCGAGGGCGACAACGCCGTCGCGGCGTTCGCCCGCCCCGCCGACGCGGTCGAGGCGGCGTGGGAGATCCAGCGCACGCTGCTCGCGGAGTGGCCGTGGCTGCGCGTGCGGATGGCGATCCACACCGGCGAGGTGGCGCTGGTCGGTCAGGTGTACCGGGGGGTCACGTTGTCGCGGTGCGCCCGCGTGCGCGGCCTGGCCAGGGGCGGCCAGGTGCTGCTCACCGCCGCGGCGGTGGCCGGGGCGGGCGAGCTGCCGCCGTCGTTCTCGGTACGCAGCCTGGGCAGCCACCGCCTCAAGGGTCTTGCCGAGCCGGAGCGCGTCTACCAGCTCCTCGCCCCCGGCCTGCCCGACGACTTCCCCGCGCTGGCGCCGTACCCGCTGCCGCCGGCCCCGCCGCTCGTCGGCCGCGACGTCGAGGTCGAGCGGGTCGCGGCCCTGCTGGCGGAGCCGTCGCCGGTCGTGACGCTCACCGGTCCGGGCGGCAGCGGCAAGACCGCGCTCGCGCTGGCGGTGGCGGCCCGCGCCGGGGAGGCGTACCCGGACGGGCAGGTGTTCGTCGACCTGTCCGGCGTGCCCTCGCCCGAGCACGTGCTGCCCGCCGTCTGCGCCGCGCTGCGGGTGCCGGAGGACAGCGAGCCGGTGGAGTTCCTCGCCGACCGCTGCCTGCTGCTCGTCGTGGACAACGTCGAGCACCTGCTGGCCGCGGCGCCCGCGCTCGCCGGGCTGGCCGGCGCCGGGCCCGGCGTCCGGCTGCTCGCGACGAGCCGCGCGCCGCTGCGCGTGCCGGGCGAACGCGTCGTCGCGGTCGGCGGCCTGGACCTGCCGCCCGCGACCGCGACGACCGCCGCCGAGGTGCTGGCGTCGCCGGCCGGGCGGCTGTTCGCCGACCGCGTCGCGGCGGCCCGCGCGGGCTGGCGGTGCACCGACGACGACGCGGCCGCCGTCGCCGGCGTCGTACGCCTCCTCGACGGCCTGCCGCTCGGGATCGAGCTGGCCGCGGCGCGCGCGATGCTGCTGAGCCCGGCGGAGCTGCTGGCGCGGCTGCCCGGCCGGATCGACCTGCTGGCCGGCGGCGGCAACCTCCCCGAACGCCATCGCAGCATCAGGGCGATGCTCGACTGGAGCCACGACCTGCTCGACCCCGGCGCGCGGACGTTGCTGCGCCGGCTGTCCGTCTTCCCCGGCGGCTGCGACCTGGCGATGGCGGAGGAACTCTGCGCGGGCGAGGGGATCGACGTGCTGTCCGCGCTGGCGGCGCTCGCGGACAGCAGCCTGGTGCGGGTCGGCGACCGCGTCACGATGCTGGAGACGGTGCGCGCCTACGCCGCCGAGCGGCTCGCGGAGGCCGGCGAGGACGACGCGGTGCACGGCCGGTTCGTCGACGTGGTGCTGCGCCGGCTGGCGGCGGTGGCCCCGATGTGGGGCGGCAGCCAGGACGCGGCGCCGGTGGACCCCGAGGTGCCGAACGTCCACGGCGTGCTCGCCTGGTGCGCCGCCGCCGGGCGGTGGGACGACGTCGCCACGGCGTTCCACCTGATGCGCGCGTACTGGCCGATGCGCGGGCGCGTGGCGGACGCGCGGCCCTGGTGGGACCTGCTCACGGCGCACCGCGACGACCTGTCGCCGGAGAACCGCGCGGCCGTCGAGGTCGACGGCGTCGCGCTGTCGTTCCCCGTCGACGCCGACCTGGGCCAGGCGATCGAGGTGTTCGCGAGCAGGGGCGCCTGGCTGGAGGCCGGCCGGGCCGCGTACTTCGCGGCGTACCACGCGTCGTTCGCCCACGATGACGCGGCGGCGCTCGCGTACGCGGAGCGCGCGATCGAGCTCACGACCGCGGCCGGCAACGCCGCCGGCCGTGGCATGTCGCTGAACCTCAGGGCGTTGCTGGTCCAGAACAGCGACCCCGAGGGCGCGCTGAGGGACACGCTGGAGTTCGTCGCCAGCACGCGGGAGGGGACGTCGCTGCACCTGGCCGCGCTCTCGTGCCTGGTCGAGGCGTACCTCGTGGCGGGGCGCCTCGACGACGCGCACGCCACGCTGCCGGCGTTGCGGGCCGCCGCCGGGCGGGTGACCGACGCCCGGCGCCTGGGCGACGTCGAGCGCTCGGAGGCGCTCGTGGCGTTGCGGGAGGGGCGGCTGGACGACGCGGAGGAGTGGTCCGCCGCCGAGGTCGCGATCGTCGCCGAGACCGACCCGTCGTACCCGCGGACCATGACGGTGCAGGTGCGCGTCGCGGTGCTCGCCGCGCGCGGTGACGACGTCCTCGCCGCGCGGCTGCTCGGCGCGGCCGACGCGCTGGGCGAGCGCTTCGGGACCGAACGCGTCGCCGCGGTCAGGGAGGAGCTGGAGGCGTTGCGCGCCAAGGTGTCCGGGCCGCTGGCGGAGCCGTACGCGGAAGGCCGCGGGCTCGACTGGCCCGCGGCCCTCACGCTCGCGCTGCGGGGTCAGAGCCCCTTGTAGTTGAAGACCTGGGTCAGCGTGTGCTCGACCTTGACCAGGTCCTTCTGGTCCGCCATCACCTGGTCGATGTCCTTGTACGCCGCCGGGTGCTCGTCGAGCAGGGCGGCGGCGTTCTTGTCGAGCCACGCCTTGCCCTTCATCGCCTCCCGCAGCGAGTCCACGGTCAGCGAGCGCTTCGCCTGGCCGCGCGAGAGCCGGCGGCCCGCGCCGTGGCTGCACGACTCGTACGACGCCGTGTTGCCGAGCCCGCTGACGATGTACGACCGCGTCCCCATCGAGCCGGGGATCACGCCCTCGTCGCCGGCGCCGGCGCGGATCGCGCCCTTGCGGGTGACCCACAGCTCGCGGCCGCCGTGCACCTCGCGCTGGGTGAAGTTGTGGTGGCAGTTGATGGTCCGCACGGCGCGGCCCTTGCCGACGACCTCGAACAGCGAGAGCACCGCGCGCTCGCTCATCACGGCCCGCGACGCCATCGCGTAGCGCTGCGCCCACAGCATGTCGGTGACGTACCGCTCGAACTCCGGCGTGCCCTGCACGAAGTACGCGAGGTCGCGGTCCTCCAGCGTCTCGCCGAGCCGCTTCATCTCGCCCTTGGCCTTCTCGATGTGCTTCTGGGCGAGCTGGTTGCCGATGCCGCGCGAGCCGGAGTGCAGCACCGTCCAGACCCGCGAACGCTCGTCGAGGCAGACCTCGACGAAGTGGTTGCCGGAGCCGAGCGTGCCGAACTGCGTCGCCGCCGTGACCGACTGCTTCGGCGAGAGCTCCGTGGCCGGCCTGCCGAGCGCGTCGTACCGGCCGGTGGAGACGGCGTGCTCGTGGCCCTGGCCGACGCCCGCCGGGATGCGCCGCGCGACGAGCGGCATCAGCGCGTCCAGCGAGTCCGGGAGGTCGTCGGCGGTGAGGTCGGTCTCGACGGCCACCATGCCGCAGCCGATGTCCACGCCGACCGCGGCCGGGATGATCGCGTCGCGCGTCGGGATCACGGAGCCGACGGTCGCGCCGATGCCGACGTGCGCGTCGGGCATGAGGGCGACGTGGCCCTCGACGAACGGCAGCCGCGCCGTCCGCGCCGCCTGCGCGGCGGCCTGCGGGTCGAGGTCGGACGCCCACGAGAGCAGCTTGGGGGCGACTTCGGTGGGAGGCATGCCGAGGATCATCCCCGCGCGCGCAAGCGCTATTCGGGGGCGCCCTACGCGAGCGGGAGGACGACGAGGTCGTGCCGTGCGGCCCCGCCGCCCGCGGCGACCTCGGTCGCGCCGTAGAACGCGTGCAGCGCCCCCGGCAGCACCCACGTCGGGTGCACCTGGAACAGCCCGTTGCCGCCGTCGAGCAGCGGGCGCGGGTCGGCCTCGCCGGCGCACGCGGTGCCGGCCGGAGCGACGCAGAACGACCGCGTCCGCGCGGCGCTCACGGTGTACGGCCGCTCGACGGTCTGCAGCACGAACGCGCGCGCCGACGGGACGCTGAAGGCGAGGTCGCTCTCGGCGTGGCCCGTGACGTCGGGCGCGACGGTGCGCGACAGCGAGAGGGCGGCGACCCGGCGGGTGGCGCGGATCGTGAGCCGCTGGCCGAGGCCGGGCGCGGGGATGCGCACGGTCGCCGGCCCGTCGGTCCAGACGCTGACGGTGACGTCGCCGGCCGGCAGCGCGGCGCCCGAGCCGAACGACCCGCCGTCGCGGAAGCGGGTGACCCACGCCTCGACGCGGGGCCCGCGCTGCGCGGCGACGACGACGTACGGGCTGGCGGTCTCGAACGCCACGTGCGCCAGGTCGAGCGCGACGGACGCGGGCAGCGTGAGCGTCGTGGTGGCGGGCCCGTCGGCGGTGACGACGACCTCGCCGGGCGCGGCCGACGCGGGGGAGGCGGGCACCGCGAGCACCGCCAGGCAGGCGAGCAGGGCGAGGGCGCGGCGCATGCGAGGACACGTTCGACGCGCCGGGCGGCGGACCTGCCCTACGCGCCCGGCCGCACCTCCGGCATCGGCAACGGCGTCGGCAGCGTCGCCCGCCCCGGCGCCGCGGCGCCGTCCGCCATCCGCAGCCGCGTCGCGGGCCAGCGCTTGCGCGAGGCGAGCGCGAGCTTGTCCATCAGGTTCAGCGCGGCCGGGTCCTCGGCGCCGGGCCGGACCTCGATCAGCCCGGCGTCGCGCAGCCCCTGCATCCACTCGAGGCCGCGCTGCGTCCGCACCAGCGTCAGCGTCCACCCGTCGCCCTGGCCGAGCCCGCCGGTCGAGATGTCGGCGTGCTGCGCGGCGAAGTCCGGGCACGTCGTGCAGCCCGGGCGGGTGTGCTTGTGGGTGTCCTTCAGCGGGATGTCGACGCGGGTGTCGTCGTCGCCGTGCCAGACGATGAACTTCCCCTTGATGTTCACCTTGTTGATCGAGCCGAGCGGGATGCCGTACTCGTCGGCGAGCATCCCCTCGTACATGCCGTCGTAGGTGAACGTCTTCGAGCAGAGCAGCCCGATCGTGATGGCGATGCGCTTGGCGTACTTGTTGAGCCGGTTCGCGTTGACCGTGCCGTTGATCGAGGCCTGGCACGACATGCCGACGAGCGCGAGACTCTTGAGCCCCTGCTCCTCGGCCGAGCGCATCGCCAGGGGGTTGGCGGAGTAGGTGTAGCGCGACCCGGCGGTGCGCAGCACGCCCGCGCGGTCGGTGACCACCGCGGGCACCGCGTCGAGGGTGCGTTCCGGCGAGAAGTCCGACACGAGCGCGCCGTCGATGCGCCCCGTCTCCAGCCCCCAGATCAGCAGCGCGGACACCAGCCCGCCGTCCTGGCCGGCGGCGAGCGTCGAGGGGTCGGTGGCCCGGACGAGCAGCACCTCCGACGCGACGCCGGCCGGCTCGTCGACGTTGCGCGCCCGCCCGAACAGCGCCACGTCCGACGCGGTCTCCCAGTCGCGGAACCGCGGGCACGCCCGCGTGCAGATGTCGCAGCCCTTCTGGCCGTAGACGCAGTCGTCCGCGCGGGTGGAGTCCTCGACGTTGAACGGCTGGTACGTCACCGCGTGGTCGTAGCCGAGCACGTCGCGCGGGCAGGCCATGACGCAGGCGGCGCAGCCGGTGCACAGGCCGGTCTGCACGACCTCGTGGAACAGCTCGTGCCACTGGGTCTTCGCGTCGTCCATCCTCCGGACTGTAGCGAGCGCCCTCCTACAGTGGGGGCGTGGACTACCCGCGCGCGCTCGCCCGTCGCTGGGCCTGGATCACGGTCGGCGTGACGGCCGTCGTCGTGTACGGCGGCTGCGCGCTGCTGCGCTACGACCTCGCGTCGACCACGGTGTCGTTCGTCATGTTCGCGGGGCTGTTCGGCGGGACCGCGTGGTTCCTCGGGCACGAGGTGGCGGCGTACCGGCGGTGCCCGCGCTGCGGGACCCAGCAGACCGCGCGGCCGTCGAGGTGCCCCGACTGCGGCTACGACGTCGCGGCGCGGCCGCGCTGGGTGTGCGAGGAGGGGCACGCGGCGTTCGAGCCGGGGCTTTGCGACTGCGGCCGCCGCCGCCGGGAGTACGTGCCTCCCGACGTCGGCGGCCGCGTGCGCCGGATGCTCTGGGTCGGCCTCGCGATGCTGGCCGCCCTGGTGATCACCGGGCTGTTGCTCGGGGCCTAGCGGAGGAACCCGATCGCGTCGACGCTGACGTACGGCCGGGTCCGCGTGCCGTAGACCCGCACCTTGATCGTGTGCGTGGTGTTCGTCAGGCCGCCGCGCGCGAAGACCACCTTGCGGACCTGCGCGGACGACGCGTACGCGTCGACCAGGCCGGAGTACGCCCCGCCGTCGATCGACACCTGGAACTGGCCGTAGTTCGTGCCGCGGTTGCCGATCAGGTAGATCGCGGTGCCGACCGACTTGAACGTGTACGTCGCGCCGGCCGACGACGAGTAGCGGTGCGAGCCGCCGAACGCCGAGCCGCTGTAGCTGATGGGCCACGACCCGGCGAACGCGCTGCCGGCGGCGTTCTCGTTGAACGGCACGATCGTCGTCTTCACCGCGCTGAACGCGCCCTGCCGGCCCGCCGGGTCGACCGCCGCGACGCGGAACCGGTACGTCGTGCCCGGCGTCCCGCCCCACGACAGCGAGTTCGCCGCCGTGGTGGTCGAGGTCGCGAACGCGCCGCCGTTGATCGAGCGCTGGACGACGTAGCGGGTGCCGCTCGGCGCGCCGGCCGGGACCGACCACGAGATCGGGAACCGCGCGGTCGTCGACACGTCGGTCGACAGCGCGGGCGCGGTCAGCGACGGCGCGCCCAGCGGCGTCCGGCTGACGAACACCGCGCCGCTCGCGTTCGAGGTGCCGTTCGCCCGCTTCACGACCTCGGGCGTGACGCTCGCCGTCTCGAGGGTCCAGTAGTACGTGCCCTGCGGCACGTCCTCGTCGTCGGCGTTCGTGCCGTCCCAGGCCGTGCTGATCTCGCCGTTGAGCGCGCCGACCGGGATCGACTTCACGACGGTGCCGGTCGGGCTGCCGGAGTGGATCACCAGCGAGCCGGTCATGTTCTGCGACAGCAGGAACGTCGGCTTCCACTCGGGCGCGGCGTCCGTGCCGAACGCCGACGGCTGCACGCCGCCGACGTAGCGCAGCGCCGGGACGTGGCCGGGCACGATCTCGCGGACGTCCTGCACGACGGCCTTGAGGTTCGACAGCGGTCGCCACGCCGCGACGTTGCCGTCGAGCGCGATCGGCTCCTCGGCGAACGTGTCGATGGTGTGCTCGGCGAGCGCGTTGCGCATCTCGTACAGGCGCACCGACGCGTCGTTGCGCGCGACGAGCAGCAGGCCGGACCAGTACACGAGCTCGTTGACGAGCTGCTCGCCCGCGGACGTCAGCATCGGCGTCGCGGTGGTGGAGCCGGTGTTGCCGTCCCACAGCCCGGAGACCGCGGTCGGCGACGTGCCGCCGTGGCCGAAGGCGTAGACGACCTCCGAGCCCCACACGCCGAGGTGCCAGTTGTCGTCGTCCACGCACGTCTCCGTGCAGCCGGTCGCCGCCTCGCGGACGACCTGGACGGTGCCGTTGTCGAGGTTGCGGCGGGTCACCGCGGCGGTGTCGTAGTCGATCAGCGCCAGGTACTCGCCGAACAGCGCGCCGTACGAGTGCCCGAGGTCGGTCTCGGCGCCGGTCGGGATGTCGATGACCCGGGCGCGCAGGCCGCCGCTGAGCAGCACGCGCCGGCCGGACACGGCGAGCCGGCCGACGTCCGACGCCGCGAGGATCTTGTACGCCGTCGCGCCGCCGACGCGGCCGTAGACGACGTCCACGAGCGACGCCGACCGGGGCCGCGTGTACGCGAAGTACGGGCCGGACATCGCGACCGAGCCGGCCGTGCGGGACACCGCGACGGACTCGGGGCCGGGCGAGCCGTCCGCGACGGTGCGCAGCCACATCGGCAGGTCGGCGGTCGTGTCGTCGACGTACAGCGCGCGGCCGTGCGAGACCGCGAGCGAGTGCGTGACGGCGCCGCGCACCGGCACCAGGCCGGTCAGCGTGCCGCTGTACGCGCCCGCCGTCACCTTGTACAGGCCCGGGATGCCGGCCAGCCGGTCGTTGACGAGGAACTGCGCGGTGTTCTCGAACGTCGAGAGCGCGCTGGTGGTCAGCGGCCGCGCGTACCGCACCGGCGTGCCGGCGTAGGTCGCCGTCCAGAGCGCGGCGGTGCCCTCCTCGTCGTCGTTCGGGATCGTGTACGCGATGCCGGTGTCGTTGGCCGCGAGCAGCTCGATCGCGGGCGAGCCGAACAGCGTCTGGACGGTCGTCGGGGTCGGCGCCGGCTCGGTGGTGGAGCGGGCCACGCGGTAGATGCGCGTCTCGTCGAACGTCGGCTCGGTGCCGACGCCGACGGCGTACCAGACGACGTCGGTCGACGTGAGGACCGCGCCGTCGCCGTAGTCGAGGGCGTGCACCGTGTTGGCGGTGCGGTTGACGTAGGTGACCTGGCCGCCGCCGGAGACCGCGATGCCGGTCGCGTCCGCGACGACGTTCGGCGTCTCGTCGTAGGCCGGGAGGTCCCACGTCGCGGTCGGCGCCGCGCCACTCGTCCACGGCATCACGCCGAGCTTGTGCTGCGTCGGGCTGAACACGACCGCCGCGTCGCCCGCGTTGCCGGCGTACTGCCACAGCGCCGGCGTCGTCACGGTGAGCATCGCCGGGCAGGCGCCGACGATGCAGGTGCGCACCTGGGTGACGGGCGCGCCGTACGCCGAGCCGGCCTGCGGGATCGCGACGCGGGCGCCGTTGATCGTCGCCGCGCGGGCCGTGCGCGGGCGCGGGCCGAGGTCGACGAGCGGCGTGCCGGTCGTCATCGGCGCGGCGGCGAGGAACAGCCGGCCGAAGCCGCCGTCGTCGGTGCCGAACACCGTGCCGGACGCGCTGGAGGAGAGCTCGTACGCGCGCGGCGCGATGAACGAGTCGTGGTCGTCGATGACGGCCGGGCCGAGGCCGGCGGTCGCCGGGGGGACGGCGACTCCGGCCGCGAGGAGGGCGGCGGCGGTCGCCGTGGCGAGCCGGCGGGTGAACGAGCGCATGCGTGAGCTCCCGGACGTCATGGGACGGGTGTCCGGGACATGATGCGGGCCACACGGCCCCTACGTCACGGTTTCACCGGAATCCGCCCCGCCCGCCCCGCCCGCCGCCGGCCCGGGCCCGCGCCGCCGCGGGCCCGGCCGGGCTGATTTCGCGACCCGGTCGCGCGGTACGCACGCCCGTGCCCGATCTCGCGACCCGGTCGCGCCGCCGGCGCGCGCCGGCGGCGCGACGTGCGGCGCGGCGGGCGGCGCGCGCAGAGCGCGGGGGGTCAGTCGGGAGCGATGAAGTCGTCGGGGGTGAGGCGGAGCATCTCGACCACGCGGTCGTTCATGCAGTGCTCGGTGATGATCGCGTCGCAGTCCCCGACGGTGACGCCGCCGTACCAGACGTTGTCGGGCATCACCGCGACGACCGGTCCCGCCGTGCACGCCTCCATGCAGCCGCCGTAGACGACCTTGATGTTGACGAGGTCGTGACGACCCTGCGCCTCGCGGAGCTCGTTGAACACGTCGGCCGCGCCGCGCTGCATGCACGAGCCGCGCGGGTGGCCCTCGGCGCGCTCGTTGATGCAGACGAACAGGTACCGCTCCGGCATGGCCATGCGTCAGTGCTCCGTCCCGCAGCCGGTGGCCGCGTGCGTCCAGGTGAACTCCGCGCCGTACGGCGTCACCACGTGGTCGAGGGTGGCGCCGGGCAGCCGCAGCATGGTGGGCACGTCGACGTAGAACCGCACGCCGTTGTCCTCGAACTCCACGTCGCCCGGCTCCGGCTCCGCCGCGATGTCGAGCAGCGCCGCGAACCCCTCGCAGCCCGACGACTGCACGACGACGCGCAACGCCGTCCCGCCGTGCCTGGCGAGCAGCGCGCGCGCCTGCTCGGCCGCGCGGTCGGTCACGGTGACGACGTCGCCCACGCCACGAATCTATGCGAGCCCGCGCCGCGCCACCGCGACGTCCGTGTCGCCCTTGATCGCCGACACCATCCGCAGCACCCGAACGGTCTCCGGCACCTGGTGCGCGCGGAACATCCGCGCCCCGAGCCATGCGCTGACCGCCGTCGCGGCGAGCGTGCCCTCCAGGCGTTCGCCGACCGGCAGGTCGAGGGTCTCGCCGACGAAGTCCTTGTTCGACAACGCCACCAGCACCGCCCAGCCGGTCGCGACCAGCTCGGGCAGCCGCCGGGTGGCCTCCAGCGAGTGCCGGCTGTTCTTGCCGAAGTCGTGCCCCGGGTCGACCACGACGCCGTCCGCGCGGACGCCCAGCCGCACCGCGCGGTCGGCCAGCTCGGTCGTCACGCGGACCACGTCGGCCATGACGTCGTCGTACGCCACCCGGTGCGGCCGCGTCCGAGGCGCGGCGCCGCCGGCGTGGGTGCAGACGAGCCCGACCCCGTGCTTCGCGGCGACCTCGGCGAGCGCCGGGTCCCAGCCCTGCCAGACGTCGTTGAGCAGGTCGGCGCCCTCCTGGCAGACCGCCTCGCCGACCTCCGAACGCCACGTGTCCACGCTGATCACGACGTCCGGGTGTCGCGCCCGCACGTCGGCCACGAACGCCGCCGTCCGCCTGATCTCCTCCGCCGCGTCGACCTCGTCCCCGGGCCCGGCCTTGACGCCGCCGACGTCCACGACCGCCGCGCCCTCCTCGACCACGCGGGCGACCCGGTCGAGCGCCGCGTCGTGCGCGTACGTCGCGCCCTTGTCGAAGAACGAGTCCGGGGTGCGGTTCACGATCGCCATGACGACCGGCTCGGCCGGACCGAATGTCCGCGTGCCGAGACGTAACGGCCGCTGCTCCCGTGGGACCATGCACGCGACCGTACGCGTCGCCGGCCGGAAGGGTTGCTCCGTTGATCCTGCTGTTCCAGGTGCTCGCGGTGCTCGCCGTGGTGTTCGGCGTCGCCGTGCTCGTCACCGGCCGGGCCGAGGGGCTGTCGTCGGAGCCGCAGGACCTGGCCTCGGTCGGCATCCCGCGCGACCGGCCGATGACGAGCGAGGACGTGCTGGGGCTGCGCTTCGCGCTCGCGCTGCGCGGCTACCGGATGGACGAGGTGGACGACGCGCTCGACCGCCTGGCCGCCGAGATCGCCGCGCGCGACGAGGCGATCCGGCGGCTGCGCGCCGGGCTGGAGGCCGCGCACGTACGGCTCGGCGGCGCGCCCGCGGACGCGTGGCTGGAGACGACCGCGCCGCCGCCGGGAGTGGACGCCGGGACGGACGTGCCGGCGGACGAGCCGGGCGAGGCCGCGGACGAGGCTGGCGAGGCTGGCGAGGCGGGGGAGCCGGCGTGGGGCGCGTTCGCGGCGCCGCCGGTCGGTGACAACCCGTTCGCGCCGCCGCCGGAGGTCCCCGCCGTCCCGCAGCCGCCCGCGGCGCCGCCTGTCGCGCCAGAGCCGCCCGCCGCGCCGGAGCTGCCCGCGCCGCCGGCGCCGGACGTGCCCGCCGCGGCGGCGGCGTTCCAGGCCGCCGCCCAACGCCAGCCCCCGCCCTGGGTACGCGAGGCCGAGTACATCCCCTCCGACGCGACCGGCGAGCTCCCCCCCGACACCCCCGTCGACGTGCCCACGACGCCCGAGGGCTGGGCCGCGCTCGACCCCGAGCCCGACGCGGCACCGGACCCGGAGACGCCGGCGTTCGTCGAGCCGCCCGCGAACCCGTTCCGGCCGGAGGTGCCGGAGATCCCCACCTACGACCCCTGGGCCGTGACGCCCCGCAGCCGCTACACCGAGGGCCCGACCTACGTCGAGGTGGACGAGCACGACGAGGCGGACCTCGACGCGATGGCCGAGCACCAGACCGGCTACGCCCCCGCGCCGGCCGAGGCCACGACGGACGCGACCGACGCGCCCGCCGACCCCGCGCCCACCGGCGACGCCACCGACGAGGACGAGCCACGGCCGAGCTGAGCCTGGCCGTCGACGTGCCCGCCTCCGTCGAGGAGGTGTGGGCCGCGGCGACCGACTGGGCGGGCCAGCGCGAGTGGGTGCTGCTCACCGACGTGCGGCAGACCGGCGACGCGACGATCGAGGCGTTCACCGGCTGGCGCGGGATCGGCTTCACCGACCCGATGACGGTGACCACGTGGGACCCGCCGCACCGCTGCGTCGTCCGGCACGACGGCCGCGTGGTCCGCGGCTGGGCGGCGTTCGAGGTGCAGCCGGCGGAGGGCGGCGCCCGCCTCGTCTGGACCGAGTGGCTCGCGCTCGGCGCGCTCGGAGAATTCGGCTTCGCGCTGACGAAGCCGTTCTGGCGGTGGTTCCTGCAACGCAGCCTGCGGCGGTTCCCGCGCTACGTCAGTAGCCGCGGAACGTCGGCCGCTCCTTCGCGAGGAACGACCTGACGGCGTTCACGTGGTCCTCGGTGCGCCCGGCCGCCGCCTGCAGCTCGGCCTCGCACTCCAGCGACTCGGCCAGCGTCGAGCGCGCGGACATCGCGACGAGCCGCTTGATGTAGCCGTACGCCACCGTCGGCCCCTCGGCGAGCGACCGCGCGAACGCCGCCGCCTCCTCCCGCACGGACGCGGCCGGCACGACGCGCGTGACGAGCCCGAGCCGCAACGCCTCCTCGGCCCGGACCGGCTCGGACAGCAGCAGCATCTCCAGCGCCTTCGCCTCGCCGACCAGGCGCGGCAGCGTCCACGACGCGCCGGTGTCGGGCACGAGGCCGATCTTCGAGAACGCCATCGCGAACGACGCCGTGTCGGCCGCCACCCGGAAGTCGCAGGCGAACGCGAGCGACGCGCCGGCGCCGGCCGCCGCGCCGTTGACGCAGGCGACGGTCGGCTTTGGCAGCTCGGTCAGCGCGACCGCGACGTCGTTGAAGCCGGCCACGATGCCGCCGAGGTCGGGGTCGTCGGACTCGTAGAGCGGCAGCAGCTCCTTGAGGTCCTGGCCGACGCAGAACGCCCGGTCGCCCGCGCCCGACACGAGCACGGCGCGCACGTCCGGGTCGTCGGCCGCCTGGGTGAACGCCTCGCGCAGCCCGGCGCGCACGGCCGCGTCGGCGGCGTTCATCGCGTCCGGCCGGTTGATCTCGACCGACGCGACGCCGCCGGCCACCGAGTAGAGGACCGCGTCGCTCATGCGGGCACCCCCGAGTCGTCGACCACCTCGGCCGTGAACATCGTCACCAGGTCCATGCCGCCCCAGGACTGGAGGTTCTCGCCGGACTCCCGCCACGGGTCGCTCTTGAACGCCGCCTTCATCGACTCGACGGAGTCGAAGTACAGCTCGGCGATCAGGTAGTACGCCGGCTCGCCGACCATCATCCGGGTCACCTTGGCGAGCTCGGTGCGGACCAGGCCCGGGGTGTCGTTGACGATCGGCACGTGGGTGGCGAAGTAGTCCTTGTCGAACGACTCCGGGTCCTCCGGCGTGCGGTACAGCGCGACGTACTTGATCACTCGATCTCCAGACAGGCGTCGACGAATCGCGAGGCTGCGGGCAGCAGTCTGGACGACTCGGCGTCGAAGTACGCGGCCGCCTTCGTCCCCGGCCAGTCCACGGGCAGCAGCGCGGGCGGCAGCGCCGGGTCGGAGAACAGGAACTTCCGCCACTCGTGCACGAGCCGCGACCGCGCGACGAACGCCGCCTGGTCGCCGCCGCCCGTGCCGTCGGCGAACGACGCCGCCTCGTCCAGGAACCGCAGGTACGACCGCGCGAGCCCGTCGAGGTCCCACGCGCGGCTGATGAGCATCGCGGAGTCGCCGTCGTGCTGGGCGGTGAACCGCTCCGCCCGCGCGCCCTCCCCGGCCAGCAGCGCGTCGGCCTCGCTGGCCGGCCGCGGCGCGATCCAGGCGGTGTCGTCCAGCGGGCCGTAGCCGAGGAACGACAGCCCCGCGCGCACCCGGTCGCGCGCCGAGCGGCCCGGCGGCAGCGTCACGACGAGCAGGTGCCAGGTGCCGTCCCACGGCTGGTGCGACGTGCGGTAGATGCGCGCGGCGGCGTCGTCCAGGCGGCGCGTCGCGCGCGGCGTCAGGGCGTAGCCGGGGACGCCGGACACGCGGGTCGGCGTGAGCCAGCCCTGGCGCACCATCCGCGAGACGGCGGTGCGCACCGCGGGCGGCGCGACGCCGAGCGGCGCGAGCAGCCGGACGAGCGAGGACACCGGCGCGGCGCCACCGCGTTCGCGCAGGTGGTCGCCGTACAGGTCGAACAGGGCGGACCGGGCGTTCACACGCCGAAGTATGGCCTCGGTTTCCGTCATCGCGGCAGTTGCGGGAGAATCGTCACCAGGAGCACGTACGCCGGGAGGAGACAGCATGGCGGCCATGAAGCCGCGGACGGGTGACGGTCCGCTCGAGGTCACCAAGGAGGGTCGCGGCATCGTCATGCGCGTCCCGCTGGAAGGTGGCGGGCGGCTCGTCGTGGAGCTGTCGGCGGACGAGGCCAGCGCCCTCGGCGACGCGCTCAAGGGCGTCGGCAACGGCTGAGCGTCGGATCGGAAGGCGGCGGGTCACCCGCCGCCTTCCGCATGTCTGGAGATGAGCGCGTGGCGAATCTGGAGTTGAGCATCGTCGGGCTCTCCGACCTGCGCGCCACCGGCGCGCACGCGGTCGCGATCCCCGTGGTCAACGGCGCGCCCGTGGGCGCCGAGCAGGTGGCGGGCGCCCTGGGCATCGACCTCGCGGCACACCTCGAGCGCGAGGGCTTCAAGGGCGAGGCAGGCGAGGTCGTGTCGCTGCCGGCGTACGACCGCCTGGGCGCGACGCGCACGGTGCTGCTCGTCGGCCTCGGCTCGCCGGAGGACGCGACGCCGGCGACGTTCCGCAAGGCCGGCGCGGCGCTGGTCCGCAAGGCCGGCAAGGCGGACACGATCTACTCCGCGCTGACCGCGAACGCGTCGCCGGCCGAGCTGGCGGCGTTCTGCGAGGGCGCGCTGCTGGCGTACTACACGTTCACCGAGCACAAGTCGGAGCCGAAGCCGCCGACGCTGCGGTCGGTCGTGCTGGCCGTGCGCAGGCCCGGCGAGAAGGCGACGGCCGCGCTCGACCGCGCGCGCCACCGCGCCGCCGCGACGACGCTCGTCCGCGACCTGGCGAACGCGCCGTCGCTGGACAAGACCCCCGAGTGGCTGGCCAAGCAGGTCGTGCGGCTCGGCAAGACGGCCGGCATCACGGTGTCGGTGATGGAGCCGAAGGAGCTGCGGGAGAAGGGGTTCGGCGGCGTCCTCGCGGTCGGCTCCGGCTCGACCCGCCCGCCGCGGCTCATCCGGATGGACTACGACCCGCCCGGCAAGACCAAGGCGCGGGTGCTGCTCGTCGGCAAGGGCATCACGTTCGACACCGGCGGGCTGTCCATCAAGCCGAACGACGGCATGGCCGCGATGAAGACCGACATGGCCGGCGGCGCGGCCGTCATCGCGACGATGCAGGCGCTGCCCGCGCTGGGCCTGCCGGTCCGCGTGACGGGCCTCGTGCCCGCCGCCGAGAACATGCCGTCCGGCACCGCCGTCCGCCCCGGCGACGTCATCCGGCACTACGGCGGCCGCACCGTCGAGGTGCTCAACACCGACGCCGAGGGCCGGCTCGTGCTCGCCGACGCGCTGGCGTACGGCATCGAGCAGACCGACCCCGACTACGTCGTCGACCTCGCGACGCTCACCGGCGCCATCGGCATCGCGCTGGGCAAGCGCATCGCCGGCCTGTTCGCCAACGACGACAAGCTGGCGAACGCGCTGCTGCGCGCCGCCGGCGAGGCGGGGGAGCGCTTCTGGCGGATGCCGCTGGTGGAGGACTACCGCCGCGACCTCGACTCGCCGATCGCCGACCTGAAGAACATCGGCGGGAAGTTCGGCGGCGGGTCGATCACCGCCGCGCTGTTCCTGCGCGAGTTCGTCGACGGGCGGCGCTGGGCGCACCTGGACATCGCGTCGGCGGCGCGTTCGGACAGTGACGAGGACGAGATCACGAAGGGCGCCACGGGCTTCGGCGTGCGGACGCTGCTGACCTGGCTCGAGTCGCTGTAGATGGAGGCTGCGGAGTTCCGCGGCCCCGCCGGGGTGCTCGCGGTGATCCTGCTGGAGTTCGCGCTCGGCAGCCTCGGCGTGCTGGTGCTGGCGCCCGTGTGGGGCGTCGTGAAGCGCGGCTTCTTCCTGCTCGTCGGATGGTCGGTCGTCGTGTGCGCGCTGCTCGCCCGGCTGTCCGCGAACGGCGCGCTGACCCGCCTCGGCGAGAGCGGGTCGTTCGCGTCGTACTCGATGTGGGCGTTCGTGCTCGTGTCGGTCGTGACGCTCGTGCTGCTGCACGCCCGGTCCGGCGCGGCGCGCTGGGTGGGCGCGTTCGGGGTGCTCGCCGGCCTGGTCGCGGTGCTCGCGCTGGCGGACCTGCGCGGCACCGGCACGACCGAGGCCGGCGGCGTCGCCGCGATGGTGACCGGGGCGGCGTTCCTCGGCGCCACCTGGGACGGCATGCTGCTCGGGCACTGGTACCTGGTCGACCGCAAGCTCACCAACGACCCGATGCGCTGGCACGCCTGGGCGTACACCGCCGGCACCGCGCTGGCGCTGGTCTCCGCGGGGCTGGCCAAGGGCGGCCGGCCGACCGGCAGCGAGGCGTCGCTGAACCCGTTGCTGCTCGTCTCGGACCTGACGCTCTACCTGGCGTTCGGCCTCGTCGCGGTCTGCGCGCTGCTGGCGTTCTTCACGCACAAGCTCGTCAACGAGGGCTCCATCCGCGCGGCCACCGGGATGCTCTACCTCGCGGTGATCATGGCGCTGGCGGCGGAGTTCGCGGCGAAGGCCCGGTTCTTCACCGTCTGAGGGGTGAGGAACGGCCTTCCCGGCCGCGCGGCGCGGGCGTACGGTCGCGCGCATGGAGACCGACCCGCCGCGCAGGGACGTTCCGCCGGAGCCCGAGGACGCCGCACCGCCCGAGACCGGCCGCGAGGCGCCGGAGGACGCTCCGGGCGCCTCCCCGATGCCGCCGATCGGCGACGACCCGGAGTTCGACGCCGCCGAGGTGGCCGACCTGCCGTTCAAGCTCGGCTGACCCGATGGCGGAGATGGCGCCGGAGGTGCTGCCCGGCCCCGGCGCCGCCGACGGCGAGCGCTACGCGCGGTCGTTCCCCGACCTGTACCGCGTGGCCACGGCGGGGGAGCCGGCGTTCAAGCACCTGGTCCAGGCGCGGGTGCTCACCCGGTCCACCGACCGCGGCGACGTCGCGGCCGGCGGCTGGCTCGCCGACCGGCTGCAGGAACGGTTCGGCGAGCAGCACGGTGGCGCCGTCGAGAAGGACTTCTACTGCACGCACACGACGGGCGGCTGCCTGCTGGCGGCGGACCGTACCGTCCACTCGATCCTGAACGACGCGCCGCTGCCGCTCGTCGGCGCCGAGGTCGAGTGCAAGGTCATGGCGCGCGAGGCCCGCTACGGCTTCGCGGGCACCCGGCTGCGCCCGCAGCTCGAGGAGGCGACCGACCACGCGTACTCCGCGCTGACCCGCGTCATGGGGGCGGCCGACGAATTCGCCAACCCGGCCTCGACCGACGAGCGCAAGACGCAGGCGGTGACCACGGCGGTCGAGGAGGTGGCGGCGGCCAAGCGGCGGGTGGAGACGTTGCTGCAGCGGCAGTCGCGCTTCGAGTACTTCCAGGGCGTGCTCGCCGGAGCGCTGCCGACGATCGTGCTGACCGCGCTCGTCGGCGTCGCCGCGAACATCTGGTGGGACCGCGTCCTCGACCCGGCCGAGCTGACCGGCGCGACGACGATGGCGGCGTTCGGCGCGGTCATCTCGGTGATCCAGCGCATGTCGAGCGGCTCGCTCGTCGTGGACCACACCGCCTCGTCGTCGCAACGCCGCCTGCTCGGCTCGCTGCGGCCGCTGGTCGGCGCGATCTTCGGCGCGGTGGCGTACTTCGCGATCCTGACCGGCCTGATCGCGAGCGGCACGGGGAACGGCCAGCGGTCGGCGTCGTTCGCGTTCTTCGCGTTCGTGGGGTTCAGCGCGGGGTTCAGCGAGCGGTTCGCGACCGACATGCTCGAACGCGCCGGCCGCCTGCTGGGGGAGGACGCCGCGCCGCCCGCGCCGCCGACGGCGCCCGCGCAGCCGCCGCGCTGAGGGGCCGCGCGGGCTCGTTCTGTGCAGCCCCCGCGCCCCTCGCCCGCGTGGTGATCTTCACAGAACGGGTCCGGCCCGGGTCCGGCCCGGCTCCGGCCCGGCTCCGGCCCGGCTCCGGCGCGGGCGGCGCCGCCGCCGCGTCAGCCGGCCAGCGGGCCCTTCACGGCCACCAGCAGCCCGTCGCCCACCGGCAGCAGCGCGGACACCAGCCCGGTGTCCACCGCCACCGTCTCCAGCAACGACCGCACCGCCTGCGTGTCCGGGTCGTCCACCTCGGGGTCGGCCACCTTGTCGTGCCACAGCGCGTTGTCGACGGCCACGATGCCGCCCGGCCGCAGCAGCCGGACGCCCTCCACGAGGTACTCCGGGTACTCCGCCTTCAGCGCGTCGATGAACAGCAGGTCGTACGCCTCCTCGGTGAACCGCGGGAGCACCTCCAGCGCCGCCCCGCAGATCAGCCGCACCCGCCCCGGCTCGAATCCGGCCTCGGCGTACGTCAGCCGCGCCAGCCGCTGGTGCTCCGACTCCACGTCGATGGAGGTCAGCACGCCGTCCGGCCGCATCCCGCGCAGCAGCCAGGTCCCGGACACGCCGGTGCCGGTGCCGATCTCGATGACCGAGCGCGCCGACGCGGCCGCCGCGAGCAGCCGCAACGCCGCCCCGCCGCCCGGCCCGATCGGCACGCAGCCGACCTCGTCGGCGCGGCGGCGGCCGTTGCGGAGGGCGTCGTCCTCGGGGACCCAGCGCTCCGCGTACTCCCAGCTCGCGCGCGCGTTCCCCATGCGGGCAACCCTACGGGAACGCACGGCCGCACCGCGCCGTTGCATCAGGAGGCACCCGGCACGGGGCCGCGCGAACGGATGGAGGATGATGGACCACGCCGTGCTCGACCGGGGAGGTGTCGTGGACGAACGCCCCGCCGTCGCCGCCGACGCGCCCTGGGTCCCGCCGACGTGGGACGAGGTCGTGCGCACGCACTCGGCGCGCGTCTTCCGTCTCGCGTACCGCCTCACCGGCAACAAGCACGACGCCGAGGACCTGACGCAGGACGTGTTCGTCCGGGTCTTCCGCAGCCTCGGCGACTACACCCCCGGAACGTTCGAGGGCTGGCTGCACCGCATCACGACCAACCTCTTCCTCGACTCCGTGCGCCGCAAGAACCGCGTCCGCTTCGACCCGCTGCCGGACGACGCCGAGCGCGTCGCCGGCTCCGCGCCGAGCCCCGCCACCGAGATCGACGACCGGCTGTTCGACCCGGACGTGCAGCGCGCGCTCGACGCGCTGACGCCGGAGTTCCGCGCCGCCGTGGTCCTCTGCGACATCGAGGGCCTGTCGTACGAGGAGATCGCCGCGACCCTCGGCATCAAGCTCGGCACCGTCCGCAGCCGCATCCACCGCGGCCGCGCCCAGATCCGCGCGGCCCTGGAGAGCTCCCGATGAGCCACCTCGACGACCTCACGGCCGCCCTGGTCGACAACGAGCTCTCCCACGACGCCCGCGACCGCGCGCTCGCGCACATCACCCGGTGCGACGAGTGCCGCGGCGAGGTCGACGCGCAACGCCGCCTCAAGGCGTTGCTGATGAACCAGCCCGACCCCGACGTCCCTGCCGGCCTCACCGCGCGGCTGCTCGACGTCGCCCGCACCGCCGGCGGCCCGAACACCCCCGACGTCGTGCGCGGCGCCTCGACCGTCGCCGGCCCGCCCCGCCGCCGCGTCGCGCGCCGCCCGGCCGAGCGGGCGAGCCTGCGCACCCGCGCGGCGACGTACTCCGCGCTCGGCGTCGCGCTCGTCGCGGGCGTGGCCGCGGTCGGCGGCGACAGCGGCGACCGCCGGGTACGCCCGCCGGTTGAGACGTTCGTCGAGGACCATGCGGCGACGACCGGCCGCCTCGGCCCGCTCAACGACCCCGCCGGCAGCGTCGTCCTCTCCTCGTTCGGGCGATGAGGCGCGGGCTGCTCCTCGTGGCCGCCACCGGCGGCTGCCTGGTCGCCCTCGCCGCGCCCGCCGGCGCCGCGCCGGCCGAGGTGGCGAGCCGCAGCACGGGCGACGACGCGTACGCGCTGCTCCAGCGCGCCAGCCGCGCGGCGCGGGACCTGACCTACCGCGGGACGCAGATGGTGTCGTACTGGTCGGCGAACGGCTCCACGAGCGCGCTCGTCGACGTCACGCACGTCGGCGGCGAGGGGCTGCTGATGCGCGTCCGGCCGACGCCGCAGAGCCCCGGCGGGGCGGTCTACGGCGACGAGTCCGGCGGCGTCGCGGACGTCGTCGGCCTGGGCGCCGGGACGCTGACGCTGCTCGCGCAGCACTACGAGATCGCGGTCGAGGGCAGCGGCGAGGTGGCCGGGCGGGTGGCCACGGTCGTCGCGGTGCGCCGCCCCGCGACGTCGCCGACCGCGCGGTTCTGGATCGACGCCGTGACCGGGCTGCCGCTGCGCCGCGAGGTGCTCGACGGCGACGGGCGGACGGTGCGGGAGAGCGCGTTCCTCGACGTGACGATCGGCACCGCGTCGTCGCCGTCCGAGGACGCGCTCGACGGCGCCCGCGCGATGCCGGTCGCCGACGGCCTGATGGTCGCCGTGCCCGACGCGGCGCGGCTGCGGGCGGACGGCTGGCACGTGCCCGAACGCCTCTCCTCGGGGCTCGAGCTCTTTGAGGGCCGGCTCACCGGCAGCGGCGACGAGACCGTGCTCCAGCTCACGTACTCCGACGGCGTGTCCTCGGTGAGCGTGTTCCAGCAGCGCGGGCGGCTCGCCGACGACGGCGTCGAGGGCTGGCGCGAGGAGGAGGTCGCCGGGCACGACGTGCACGTGCAGGGCGCGTTCCCGCAGCGCGTCGTGTGGTCCGGCGACGGGTACGTCTTCACGGTCGTCGCGGAGTGCCCCGCGCAGACGCTCGCGGACCTCGTGGGCGCGCTGCCGCACGGCAACCCCGGGCCGAGCATCGGCTCGCGGCTCGGCAACGGCGTCGCCCGCGTCGGGTCGTGGCTGAACCCGTTCGCGTAGGAGACGCATGGACGACCTGACGCAGCCCCTCCCGGTCCAGGCGGGGGAGGTGCTGTGGTCCGAGCCGCCCCGGCGCCGCGGGCTCGACCGGTTCGGCGTCGTGGTCGCGGCGGCGCTCGCCGCGCTGCTCGTCGGCGGCGTCGCGGGCGCGGGCGGGGCGGCGTTCGTGCTGCGCTCGGAGGACCGAGCGGCGCCCGGGCCGGCGGTCTCCCTGGCACCCGGCGTCGAGACGCCGCGCGACACGGCGCCCGGCACCGTCGCGGCGATCGCGCGGCAGGTCGTCCCGGCCGTCGTCAGCATCCGGGTCGGCGCCGGCGGCGGGTCCGGCGTGATCATCTCGGCGGACGGCTACATCGTCACCAACGACCACGTCGTCGCGGACGCCGACGACATCGACGTCACGCTCGCCGACGGCACGACCGCCGCCGCGACGCTCGTCGGCACCGACGAGGACACCGACCTCGCGGTCGTCAAGATCAAGGCGACCGGCCTGCCCGCGGCGCGGCTCGGTCGTTCGAACAACCTCCAGGTCGGCGACCCGGTCGTCGTCATCGGCTCGCCGCTCGGCCTGGCGGGCAGCGTCACCGCGGGCATCATCAGCGCGCTGCACCGCTCGCTCGACGTGCCCGGCCAGGACGGCGGCTCGACGCTGCTGGTCGACGCGATCCAGACCGACGCCGCGATCAACCCCGGCAACTCCGGCGGCGCGCTCGTCGACCGGGCCGGGCGGGTCATCGGCATCAGCAGCGCGATCGCGGCGGTCAGCGGCCTGCTCGGGGGCAGCGGCGGCTCGATCAGCATCGGGTTCGCGATCCCGATCGACGAGGCGCGCGCGGTCGCCGAGCAGATCATCCGGACCGGCCGGGCGACGCACGCGTACCTCGGCGTCAGCGGCAACGACCTCACGCCCGAGACGGCCGAGCGCTTCGGCATCTCGGTGCAGCAGGGCGCGCTCGTCATGGACGTGCCGGACGGCGGCCCGGCCGACCGGGCCGGGCTCCGCGCGCGGGACGTGATCGTGCGGCTCGGCACGCACAAGGTCGGCAGCATGGGCGACCTCATCGCGGCGATCCGCGCGCACCGCGTGGGCGACACTGTGGAGGTGGCGTACGTGCGCGACGGCCGCGAGGCGACCGTGCGCGCCACGCTCGCGCAGAAGCCGACGTAGGGAGCGCCGTGTTCAACAACCTCGGGTGGGCCGAGCTCGCGGTGCTGTTCGTCCTCGGCATGCTGATCTTCGGCCCGGAACGCCTCCCCAAGGCCGCCGCCGACGCCGGCCGCCTCGTCCGCGAGCTGCGCCGGATGGCCTCCGGGGTCTCCAACGACCTGCGCGACGAGCTCGGCGTGGACGTCGAGGAGATCCGCCGGCTCGACCCGCGCCGGTTCTTCGACGAGGACCCGGAGCCGGTCGCGCCGGCCGCCGCGGCGCTGCCCGCCGGCGAGCGGCCGCCGTACGACCCCGACGCGACCTGACCCCCGGCCGCGGCCGAACCCGGCGGCACTCTCGTGCCTCTCACAGGAGAGTCGCCACCCGACGGCGAACTCCGTTCCGTCCGCACCGCTTACCTGGAGGGGGAGGCGTCCCATGCGCCGTCTCGTACTCGCGCCCGCCGTCGCGCTGGCGCTGCTCACCACCCACGTCGAGGCCGCTCCGCCGGCCCCGCAGGTCACCGACCCCTCGGGTGACGCGAACTTCGGCGCCAACGGCACCGAGCAGACCACCGACCAGTCGGCCGGCGCCGGCAGCCAGGACTACGCCGACGTCGTGTCGGTGCTCTGGCAGTCCACCAAGACCACGAAGAAGGTGAAGGGCAGGAGCGTCACCACCCTCACCGGCTTCACCGTCACCGCGACGCTCGCCGGCGCGCCGACGCCGCCGGCGCCGACCTCGCTGGTGTTCCGGATGCTCGGCAGCACGCCGAAGTGCGGCTTCTTCGGCGTCGTGTACTACACGTCCAAGAGCAGCGACCCGACTATCCCGCAGTCCGCGCTGCGCGACAACTGCGTCAACGAGACCACGCGACTCACCGAGATCGCCGCGCCGGTCATCCAGGGCAACACGATCACCTGGACCGTGCCGATGTCGAAGATTCCCGCCGACACCGGCGTCCGCGGCGGCACCAAGGTGCTCGACCTGTTCTTCGAGGTGCGCGAGCTGCAGGACTTCCGGGGCGTCTGCCTGCCCAGCGAGGACCAGCTCCCCGAGGACGCGCAGACCGGCTTCGGCGGCGCCTGCGGCCTCGCCACCGGCATCGTGGACAACTCCGCGCCGGCCGGGGCCGCGTTCGTCCTGGGCTAGCCACGCTGCGAGAGAGGGCCGCGACCGGCGACGGTCGCGGCCCTTCTTCGTGGCTACGCGGGCGAGAGGCCGAGCGACCGGCCGGCGAGCCCGCGGGTCCGCGTGCCGAGCTGGTCGGCGACCCGGCGCAGCTCCTTCGCGGCGGCCGAGTCGGGGTCGCTCAGCACGAGCGGCACGCCCGAGTCGCCGCCCTCGCGCAGCCGTACGTCGATCGGCACCTGGCCGAGCAACGGCACCGGCGCGCCGATCGTTCGGGTCAGCGCCTCCGCGACCGCCTGGCCGCCGCCCGCGCCGAACACGTCCACGTGGTCGCCGCAGTGCGGGCAGGCCAGGCCGGCCATGTTCTCGACGACGCCGGCGAGCCGCTGGCGCGTCTGCACGGCGATCGAGCCGGCCCGCTCGGCGACCTCGCGGGCGGCGAGCTGCGGCGTCGTCACGACGAGGATCTCGGCGCTCGGGATGAGCTGCGCGATCGAGATGGCGATGTCGCCGGTGCCGGGCGGCAGGTCGCAGAGCAGCACGTCCAGGTCGCCCCAGAACACGTCCGAGAGGAACTGCTGCAACGCCCGGTGCAGCATCGGGCCGCGCCACACGACCGGCTGGTTGCCCTGCACGAACATGCCGATCGAGATGACCTTCACGCCGTGCGCGGTCGGCGGCATGATCATCGACTCGACCTGCGTGGGCCGACCCTCGACGCCGAGCATCCGGGGGATCGAGAAGCCGTAGATGTCCGCGTCCACGACGCCGACCTTGAGGCCGTTCGCGGCCATCGCGGCGGCCAGGTTGGCCGTGACGGAGGACTTGCCGACGCCGCCCTTGCCGGACGCGACGGCGTAGACCCGGGTCAGCGAGCCCGGCTGCGCGAACGGGATCTCGCGTGCCGCCTGCCCGCCGCGGAGCTGCGTCTGCAGCGCCGCGCGCTGCTCGTCGTCCATGACGCCGAGGTCGACGCGGACGCCGGTCACGCCGGGCAGCGCGGAGACGGCCTCGGTCACGTCGCGCGTGATCTTGTCCTTCAACGGGCACCCGGCGACGGTCAGCAGCACGCGGACCGACACGACGCCGTCGGCGCCGACGTCGACCGACTCGACCATGTTCAGCTCGGTGATCGGCCGGTGGATCTCGGGGTCCTGCACCGTGGCCAGCGCGGCGTTGACCTGCTCGACAGAAGGCATCGAAGAACGTGTCCTCACGCGAATCGTGTGGGTGCGGCGCGTATCCACGCTGCCGCCTCGCTCGTTCAGTGTACGTGGCACGGGGAGGACCCCAGTCCCGGCCGTCGAAGACCCGAACGACAGTCGCTTCCCAGGAGGACATCCCAGTGAAGATCCGTACCGCCGCCGTCGCGGCCGTCGCCGTCGCCCTCGCCGTCCCCGGCGTGGCCACCGCGAAGAAGCCCGCCGCGCCGAAGACGCTCGTGTTCACGGACCTGGCGGGTGACGCCAACGCGCTCAACGACCAGGGCTTCGGCGTCGGTCCCGACGCGACCGCGACGCCCGCCCAGCTCGACGCGTTCGACATCCGCGAGGTGCGGATCGTCTCCGACAAGACCGGCTCGGCCGCCACCAAGCTGACCGTCAGCCTCAAGCTCGCCGCGGCGCCGACCATCGGCATCTACCGCGTGCTCGGCTCGATCGGCGGCTGCGACTTCTGGACCGAGCGCAGCCTCAACCCGAACGCCGCGCTCGACACGTCCGCGGTCCGCGTCTGCGGCGCCACCGCGACCGACTTCACCTACACCGACGTGTCCTCCAAGATCGCCGGCGACACCATCACGTGGACGATCCCGATCAAGGCGTTCAAGTCGGCCGGCCTCAAGCCGGGCGCGATCTGGGACACCCTCGGCGCCGACGCCCGCGGCAACGAGGTCGCGCTCACGGCCCCCTCGATCGACGGCGCGTCCACGGACGCGGTCTACAAGGTCGGTAGCTGACCCGCTAGCAAGCGCAGAAGGAGCCCGCCCCTCCCGGGGCGGGCTCCTTCGCGTCTCCGGGCGCCCAGCCACGCCCGGGAGATCGTCACCCCTCGCGCTTCACCGCGGCGATGTCGAGGGAGAGCTTCACCTTGTCGCTGACGAGGATGCCGCCGGCCTCGAGCGCGACGTTCCACGTCAGGCCCCAGTCCTTGCGGTTGACCGTCGTCGAGCCCTCGAAGCCCGCGCGGAGCTTGCCCCACGGGTCCTGGGCGCTGCCGGTGAACGTGATCGCGAGCTCGACCTCGCGGGACACGCCGCGGATCGTCAGGTCGCCCCAGAGGCGGTACTCGTCGTCGTTCTTCCCGGCCGCGGCGCGGGTGCTCTTGAACGTGATCGTCGGGTGGTTCGCGACGTCGAAGAAGTCGCCGCTGCGGAGGTGCTCGTCGCGCTGGTCGCTGCGGCTGTCGAGGCTCGCGACGTCGATGGTCACCTCGGCGGTCGACTTCGACGGGTCCGCCGCGTCGAGGTACAGCGTGCCGGTGAAGGCGCTGAAGCGGCCCCGCACGGTCGTCACCATCGCGTGCTTCGCGGCGAACTCGAGGCTCGAGTGGCTCGGGTCGATGTCCCAGGTGCCGGTGAGCTGCTCGAGGGCGGTCGTCGTGGTGGTGGTCATCAGGGTTGGCTCCTGCCGGTCGGTCGGTTGGTTGCGGATACAACTGTTGTGAACGCAACGTACTCGACGTTTATTGCATGTGCAACTATCATCCGTGTCATGCCTACCCGGGTCGCTCCGCTCTCACACGTCGAGCTGGACGCGTGGCGGTCGTTCCTCCGCGCGCACGCCAAGGTGACGCGCGTGCTCGACGCCGAGCTGGCGGCCGAGTGCGAGATGTCGCTGGGGACGTACGAGGTGCTGCTGCACCTCAACGACGCCCCCGGCCGGCGCCTGCGGATGACCGAGCTGGCGGACCGGGTGCTGCTCTCCCGCAGCGGCCTGACCCGGCTGGTGGACCGGATGGAGCGCGAGGGGATGCTGCGCCGCGAGTCGTGCCCGAGCGACCTGCGGGGGACGTTCGCGACGCTCACCGACGAAGGGGTGGCGCGGCTCAAGGCGGCCGCGCCGATCCACCTGCGCGGCGTGCGCGAGCACGTCGTGGACCGGCTGACGCCGGAGGAGCTGGCGACGCTGGCGGCGGCGCTCGGCCGCCTGGTCTAGAGCTCCGGCGCGAGCGCGGCGCGTTCGAGGAGCAGGCAGACCGCGGCTTCGAGGGCGGCCGGCTCGACCGGCTTCGACAGGTACAGGTCCGCGCCGGCGGTCGACGCCTCCGTACGCATCAGCGGGTCGTCGGTGCCGGTCAGCAGCAGCAACGGGATCAGCGCGGTCCGCGCGTCGGCCCGCAGCAGCCGGGTGACCTCGATGCCGGACAGGTCCGGCAGCACGAGGTCGAGCACCATCGCCGCGAGGTCGTCGGTCGCCGCGACGCGCAGCGCGTCCTCGGCGGTCCGCGCCTTGACGATGTCGCAGACGTCGGTCAGCGCCGCCTCGACGAAGTCGAGCACCGACTCGTCGTCGTCCACCACGAGCACCCGCGGCCGCGCCGGGCCGGAGTCGTGCTCGGACACGGTGACGTGCATCCCGCCCGCCGCGGTACGGCACCACGGGCAGACCCGCCACTCGGTGTCCAGCGTGCGCGAGCAGCCGGAGCAGCCCTGGCGTTCGACCGCCGTGGCGCACCAGGGGCAGAACGCCATGTCCTCCTCGACGCCGCGGTGGCACGACGGGCAGCGGGCGGTGCTGGCCGAGTCGACCTGCGTGACGCGCAGCACCTCCTCCAGCGTCGTGTCGCCGCGCAGCGCGCGGGCGATGCCGTCGCCGCGCAGCGAGGAGATGCCGGAGGCGCGGGCGGCGGCCCGGATCGCGGTCTCGGTCGGCCGGGTGGTCAGCACCGCGCGCATCGCGGCGTCGACCGGCAGCACCTCGAAGATCGCGGTGCGGCCGACGTAGCCGGTCTGCCCGCAGTCGTCGCAGCCGCGGCCGCGGACGACGTGCGCGCCGGCCAGGTCCTCGTGCGTGAGGCCGAGGAGCTGGAGCGTCCGGGGGCTCGGCGTGTACGGCGCCGCGCAGCGCGAGCACGGCACCCGCACGAGCCGTTGCGCCACGACGAGCGTGAGCGACGACGCGATGAGGAACGGCTCCACGCCCATGTCGACGAGCCGGGTGACGGCGGCCGAGGCGTCGTTCGTGTGCAGCGTCGAGAACACCACGTGACCGGTGAGCGACGCGCGCAGCGCCAGCTCGGCGGTCTCGCCGTCGCGGATCTCGCCGACGAGGATCACGTCGGGGTCCTGGCGCAGCACCGACCGCAGGCCGGCCGCGAACGTCAGCCCGGCGCGCTCGTTCGTCTGCACCTGCGTGATGCCGCGGAGCTGGACCTCGACCGGGTCCTCGAGGGTGACGATGTTGCGGTCGGGCGTGCGCATCTGCGAGACGGCGGAGTACAGCGTCGACGTCTTGCCCGAGCCGGTCGGGCCGGTGATGAGCACCAGGCCCTGCGGCTTCACCAGCGAGTCGAGGATCGCCTCGAGCTGGCGCTCGGTGAAGCCGACGCGGGACAGCGGCAGCACGCCCTCGCCGCGCGAGAGCAGCCGGATGACGACCTTCTCGCCGTGCATCGACGGCAGCGTCGAGACGCGCGCGTCGATGTGGTCGCCGTCCACCGCGAGGCGGCAGCGGCCGTCCTGCGGCCGGCGGCGCTCGGCGATGTCGAGGCCGGACATGATCTTGACGCGCGAGGTCATCGACGGCGCGGCGCTCTTCGGCACCGTCATCACGTCGCGGAGCAGGCCGTCCACGCGGTAGCGCACGCGCAGGCCGTCGATCTCCGGCTGGAGGTGGATGTCGCTGGCCCGGGCGCGGACGGCGTCGGAGAGGATGACGTTGACGAGCCGGACGGTCGGCGTGGACTCGGCGTCGTCGCCGGTGGACTCCTCGGCCGCCTCCTCCTCGATCGCCTCGAACATCACGGCGACGTCGGACGCGTCCTCCTCCAGGCTCCACACGCGCGAGAGGTGCTCGCGGATCGCGGAGTCGGTCGCGACGACCGGGACGATGGTGCGCGCCTTGGAGTACAGCCGGACGTCGTCGAGCGCGACGACGTCGGTCGGGTCGGACATGGCGAGCGTGAGGCGGCCGTCCTCGTACGCGATGCCGAGGACGCCGTAGCGCTCGGCCACCGCCTTCGGGACCAGCCGCGCGGCCGCGGGGGAGATGCCGGTGCGGGTGACGTCGACCATGTCGAGGCCGAGGACGGCGGCCAGCCCGGCGGCGACCTCACGCTCGGCGGCCATGCCCTTGTGCACCACCATCGCGCCGAGCCGCTTGCGCTGGTCGCGCGGCAACGCGGCCTGCTCGGCCAGCAGCTCGTCCAGCTCGGCCGCCGTGATGACGCCCGACGCGACCAGGACCTCGCCGAGCCGGCGGCGGCGCGGCGGCGCCGCGTGCGCGGGGACGTACTCCTCGATCGTCACGACCACGTCATCGTCGGGTCGCGGGTGGTGCTGAATAGTTCAGCGGAAGGGTCCTGAAGGGAGCGTTCGGCCCAATCCGGGGCATACCGGTGCGCCACTACGATTGAGCCGTGAACCCTGACTTCGACACGTACCGCCTCGCCGAGGAGCACGACCTCCTCCGCAAGTCCGTCCGCGCGATGGCCGAGGCCAAGATCGGGCCCCGGGCCGCCGAGATCGACGAGACCGGCGAGTTCCCGTGGGACGTGTTCGAGGAGCTCAAGCGCAACGACCTGCTCGCCATCCACGTCCCGGAGGCGTACGGCGGCCCCGGCGCGGACGCGATCAGCAGCGCGATCCTGATCGAGGAGGTGGCGCGGGTCTGCGCCGCGTCGTCGCTGATCCCGGCGGTGAACAAGCTCGGGACGCAGGGGATGCTGCTGTCCGGCGGCGAGGACATCAAGCACAGGTACCTGCCCAAGGTCGCCAGCGGCGAGGGCATGATCTCGTACGCCCTCTCCGAGCCGGAGGCGGGCTCGGACGCGGCGTCGATGAGGACGCGGGCGGTGCGCGACGGCGACTCGTACGTCCTCGACGGCTCGAAGCGCTGGATCACCAACGCGAGCGTCTCGTCGTACTACACCGTCATGGCCGTGACCGACCCGGACAAGGGCGCCAACGGCATCAGCGCGTTCGTCGTCGAGAAGGACGACCCCGGGTTCTCCGTCGGCAAGCTCGAGAAGAAGATGGGCATCAAGGGCTCGCCCACCGGCGAGCTGTACTTCGACTCCTGCCGCATCCCGGCCGACCGGATCATCGGCGAGGAGGGGACCGGCTTCAAGACCGCGCTGCGGACGCTGGACCACACCCGGCTGACGATCGGCGCGCAGGCGCTCGGCATCGCGCAGGGGTCGCTCGACTACGCGCTGGGGTACGTGAAGGAGCGGTCGCAGTTCGGCAAGCCGATCGCGTCGTTCCAGGCCGTGCAGTTCATGCTCGCGGACATGGCCATGAAGATCGAGGCCGCCCGCCAGCTCATCTACGTCGCCGCGTCGAAGGCCGAGCGGCAGGAGCCGGACCTGACGTTCATCTCGGCGGCCGCGAAGTGCTTCGCGTCCGACGTCGCGATGGAGGTCACCACCGACGGCGTGCAGCTCCTCGGCGGCTACGGGTACGTCAAGGACTACCCGATGGAGCGCTTCATGCGCGACGCGAAGATCACCCAGATCTACGAGGGCACCAACCAGATCCAGCGCGTCGTGATGGCCCGCAGCCTGCTCAGGTAGCGGCCTGCTCCCCGCCGCGGAACGTCACGTCCCACCCGTCGGGCGCGGCCGCGAGGAAGGCGGCCGCGAGGTCGTGCGCCCACTCCTCGGGCTCGCGTTCGGGCGCCGTCAGGTCGACGACGACCTGCCGGCGTCCGGGGTCCTGGACCGACACGCGGAACGTGCCCGGCGTCTCTGGGTGCGGCGCCACCCACCCGAGCCGGTAGCCGAGCGCGGCCAGCCGTGGCTCGGCGCGCAGCAGCGCCGTCAGGTGCCGGCCGGCGGCGCGCGCGGGCGTCTCCCACGAACGGTCCGCGGCGGCGCGCCGGACCTCCGCCTCGTACTGGCCCGCGTCGAACCACAGGTCCGCGTCTCGCCACACGACGTACGCGCCCTCCCGCGCGACGACCGACTCGAACCGCCCGCAGCCCGCCTCGCCGCAGACGCAGCGTTAGAGCGTCACCGCGCGCGGCGGGTCGGCGGGCAGCAGCGGCGTGTCGCCGTCGAGCAGCGCGCCCGGATCGCACCCCTTGAGCTCGTCGCCGACGACCTCGGCGAGGTCGCGGCCGTCCACGAGGATCGTGAGCAACGGGTAGTGGAGGCGTTCGGGGTCGACGCGCAGGGTGAGGGCGGCGACGTCGCGGTCCATCCGGCAAGCGTCGCACCAGCGGTAGCGTCCGGCGCATGGCACTGGACCCGCGCCCGGTCGAGGCGTCGCGCTGCACGCTCTCGCGGATCATGACCGCGCTCGACGCGAACCTGCACGGCAACATCCACGGCGGCGTGATCATGAAGCTGGTCGACGACGCCGCCGGCGTCGTCGCGGCCCGGCACTCCGGCGGCCGCGCGGTCACCGCGGCGATGGACGAGATGGTGTTCCTCGTGCCGGTGCACGTCGGCGACCTCGTGCACGCGCACGCGCAGGTGAACTGGGCCGGTCGCACCTCGATGGAGATCGGCGTCCGGGTCGAGGCGGAACGTTGGGACGAGGTCGGGGAGGCGTTGCACACCTCGACGGCGTATCTGGTGTACGTGGGGCTCGACGCGCGGGGGAAGCCACGCGAGGTGCCGCCGGTGTCGTTCGCGACGGACGACGAGCTGGCGAAGCGGCGCTTCCGCGAGGCGGAGATCCGCCGGACCCACCGCCTCGCGCGGCGCGAGGCGATCCGGCAGTCCAGGGAGGCCTAGTGCGCAGGCTCGCGGTGGCGTTGCTCGTGCTCGGCGCGCTCGCGGCGCCGGCGCGGGCGGACCACGAACGCTTCTTCACGGTGAGCGGCAACGGCCCCGGCTACGTCGACGTGCGCTTCCCCACGGCGGTACGCCTCGACGGCGGCCTGACGAAGTTCCGCACGACGGGGCGCGTCGCGGGCGTGTACGTCCACCCGCTGACGCGCGGCATCACGGCGTCCGAGCTCGTCGTGTCGGTCCGCGACATCGGCCTGGTCGGCGACTCGTCCGGCGCGGTGACGCTGCCGGCGGGCGCGTACCGCGTGTACCTGATCTCGGACGGCCGGGCGAGCCTGCGGATGCTCGCGCACGGCCTGCGAGACAACGTCACGGTCCAGGCCGCGCACCGCGCGCCGATGCGCCTCGACTCGGGCCCGGTGACGATCCGCCCGGACGGGCCGCTGCGCTACCGCGGCGAGCGGGCCGTGCGGCTGCGCGGCGGCGGGGCGTACGTGTCGACCGCGTACAGCGTGACGATCCCGAAGAGCGACGTGCCGACGTGGGGCAGGCTCCAGCACTGCCTCGGCGACGCGGCCCAGTGCGAGTCGGCCACCGACGGCTACGTGCCGAGCGGCCGTACGTCGCAGTGGGGCCAGCAGTCGTACCCGCCCGGCTCGATCGACGGGCCGACGGTCCTGCGCGAGCGCTACGCCGGGACGGCGCAGGCGACGGTGGTGACGTTCGCCGTGGAGATCCCGTTCTAGCCGGCTACGCCGGGCAGGCCGGCGGCAGCAGCCAGGTGACGGCGCGCGCCGGCTCGCCGGACGTGACGTAGCCGGCCGCCTCCTCCACCGTCGGCGGCCGCGGGTCCCACGCCACGCAGTCGACGGCGTGGCACTCCGGGTTGCCCTCCGGGTCGTAGTCGCAGCCGGCCGACGCGGAGCCGGCGAACGGCACCACGGAGAGCACGAGGAGGGGGAGCAGCAGACGGCGCATGGCGGGCAAGGGTGCCCGAAATGTCGCCTATGCGCTAGTCGTCACCCTAGGCAGGGACTCCGCGCGGTACGGCGAACGCAGAGGAAGACACCCTCCCGGACACCGACGGAGCCTTCGATGCGAACGACCCCAGCCCTCGCCCTCGCCGCCGCGCTGCTCGCCGCCGGTGCGACCGGCCAGGCCGGCGCCGCGCCCAAGCCGATCACCAAGACGTACACGGCGACGGCTCCGCTGCCCGACCCCACGAACTACGCGCCGAACGCCACGTACTCCGTCTGCGGCCAGACCGTGCCGCAGTCGTTCTACGTCGAGCCGTTCAAGGCGCCCGGCGTCGGCAAGCTCAAGGTCGAGATGAGCGGCTTCCAGGGCGACTGGGACCTGCTGATCACCGACCAGAAGGGCGCCGAGCTCGGCAACAGCGGCGGCACGCAGCCGGCCGACCCGCCGACCGAGACGGCCACCGTCAAGGTGAAGAAGGCCGGCTCGACGATCAACATCATCTCGTGCAACTGGGCGGGCGGCCCGACGGCCACCGTCAAGTACACGTTCACCTACGCGTAGCCGATGAGGACGCTGCTGCCCGTCGCCGCGGTGCTGCTCGCCGCGGCGGCGAGCCCGGCCGTCGCCGCGCCGAAGCCGATCACCAAGACGTACACGGCGACGGCTCCCGTGCCGGACCCGACGAACGCCGCCCCGAACGCGCCGTACACGGTCTGCCCGCAGGTCGTGCCGCAGTCGTTCCAGGTCGAGGCGTTCAAGGCCCCGGCCCCCGGCAAGCTCGCGGTCGAGGTCAGCGGCATCCAGGGTGACTGGGACCTGCTCATCACCGACGCCAAGGGCGCCGAGGTCGGCTCGTCCGGCAACGGCGGCTACGGCACGCCGGCGGCGCCGTCGGTCGAGAAGGCCACCGTCAAGGTCAAGAAGGGCGGCGTGACCTACAGCATCGTCGCCTGCAACTGGGCCGGCGCGCCGACCGCGACCGTGAAGTACACGTTCACGTACGCCTAGCGCACACCACGCACGAAGGGGCCACCGCGCGAACGCGGTGGCCCCTCTGCGTCTCCCCGGGTGTCAGTCGACCGCGAGGACGCCGGTGCGGACCTGCTTCGCCGCGCCGCCGCCGTCCCAGCGCCACAGCCGCTCGCCCGAGACGAACACCACCGTGCCGCCGGGCTCCACGCTCAGGTCCGTCACGCCGCCCGGGCGCTGGAACAGCACGGTCCGGCGGCCGCCGTCGAGCCGGACGACCTTCGTCGGCTTGTCCCACTCCGGCATGCAGCACTCCTCGGTCCCGTAGAGGGCGCCGCCGTGCGCCGCCACGTCGCTGAAGTACTCGCCGGAGCGCGCCGCGTCGTTCAGGTACCGGTCGCGCGCCAGGTCCAGCAGCAGCGTCTCCACGGCGCCCTCGTACGTCCGCGTGACGGCGACCGTGCCGGCGTCGCGCCAGGCGAGCGCGTGCACACCGGACAACATGGCGACGTCCTGCTCGAACGGCGTGCCGCTCTTGGCGCGCGTGGTGTACGAGCGGCTCGTCCCGGACGCGACGTCGGTCACGACGACGGTGGGCGGCTCGTTGCCGCCGTCGAAGCACTTCGCGACCGCGACGCGGCCGCCGTCGGGCGACAGCGCCGGCGCGTAGCCGCCGACCGTCCGGAGCGTGTCGCCGGACGCGAGGTCCACGACCGCGATCCGGCACTGCGCGGTGGCGTACGCCACCCGGCGCCGGTCGGCCGAGACGTCGATCCGGGTGTCCGCGGAGGCGCCGACGGTGCCGACGGTGCGCAGGACGTCGCCCGTCCTCACGTCGAGCTCGGCGACCCGCCGGTCCTTGAGGACCGCGAACGCCGTCACCGGCGGCGGCGGAGGTGGGGTCGTCGCGACCGTCGTCGTCGCGGGGGACGGCGGGGCGGTCGTCACCACGCCGGGCGACGGGGAGGCGGGGATCACGCGGTCGTTCGGGCCGCTGGGCCGCAGCGCGGCGTTGGCGATCGCGGCCGCCGCCACCAGCGACAGCGCGGCGCCGGCCCCGGTGGCCAGGCGAACGTTGCGGCGGTGCCGGGCGACCCGGCCGAACACGCCGTCGAGCGCGTCGGGCGAGGTGCGCGCGGCGTCCGCTCGCGCGCCGAGCGCGGACCGGAGGCGGTCCTCGGGGTTGTGGTTCATCGGGTGCCCTCCAGGCTGCGGGTCACGGCGGCCACGCCGCGGGACGCGTGGGACTTCACGGCGCCGCGCGAGATGCCGAGGGTCTCGGCGATCTCGGCCTCGGCGAGGTCGGCCCAGTAGCGGAGCACGAGCACCTCGCGCTGCCGGGCGGGGAGGCCGCGCAACGCGGCCCGGACGGCTTCGTGCTCCTCGCGCACGATCGCGCCGCCCTCGGGCGACGGCGAGTCGCCCTCGTGGGGCGGCACGTAGCGCCGCGCGGTGCGCAGGCGGCGGAGCCGCGAGTGGCTGCCGTTGACCACCGCCGTCCGCAGGTACCCGTACGCCGCATCCACGTCGCGCAGCCGCCCCCACCTGCGGTGCAGCCGCGCGAACGCGTCCTGCACCAGGTCCTCCGCGCTGCCGTCGTTGTCGACGAGCAGCACGGCGAGGCGGACGAGCGATGCGTAATGGGCGCGGAACAACGCCGTCACCGCGGCGTCCGCATCGGCCGGCATGGCGGCCGTAGTCATCGTCGTCACACCCCTAGGACGTGCGGGGCCGGTCGCGGTTTACCGGCACCGCCCTATCCTCCGGGACATGGCCGTGCAACGGATGGACCACGTCGTCGTGGTCGTGCCCGACCTCGACGCCGCGATCGCGTTCTTCACCGCGCTCGGGCTGGAGGTGGAGGGCGGCACGACCGTCGAGGGCGAGTGGGTCGACCGGGTCAACGGCATCGCCGGCGTGCGGGCCGACATCACGATGATGCGGACGCCGGACGGTCACGGGCGGCTGGAGGTGACGCGCTACGCCAGCCCGGCCGTGCCCGACGCCGAGCCGGAGCCGCCGAACCGGCTCGGCCTGCGCAGCGTGATGTTCGAGGTGGACGACCTCGAGGACACGCTCGACCGCCTGCGCCCGCACGGCGGCACGCTGATCGGGGCGGTGGCGCGGTACGAGGACAGCTACGTCCTCTGCTACGTCCGCGGGCCGGGCGGCGTCATCGTCGCGCTGGCCGAGGCGGTCGGTTGACGCGCTAGCCGACCGGCATCGCCGCGGGCTCGCCCTCGACCACCAGCTCCGGCTCGGTCACCTTCCGCACGTCGTCCACGGTCACGCCCGGCGCCAGCTCGCGCAGCACGAGCCCACCGTCCGTCACGTCGATCACCGCGAGGTCGGTGATGATCCGGTGCACGACGCGCCGTCCGGTGTACGGCAGCGAGCACTCGTTCACGATCTTCGGCGAGCCGTCCTTGGCGGCGTGCTCCATCATCACGATGAGCCGCTTCGCGCCGTGCACGAGGTCCATCGCGCCGCCCATCCCCTTGACCATCTTCCCGGGGATCATCCAGTTGGCCAGGTCGCCGTCCTTCGACACCTGCATGGCGCCGAGCACGGCGACGTCGATGTGGCCGCCGCGGATCATCGAGAACGACGTCGCGGAGTCGAAGAACGACGAGCCGGCCTGGATCGTCACCGTCTCCTTGCCGGCGTTGATCAGGTCCGGGTCCTCGGTGCCCTCGTCCGGGTACGGGCCGACGCCGAGGATGCCGTTCTCGCTCTGCAGGACGACGTGCACGCCCTCGGGCAGGTAGTTCGGGATGAGCGTCGGCATGCCGATGCCGAGGTTCACGTACTGGCCGTCCTCGAGCTCCAGCGCGACGCGCGCGGCGAGCTGCTCCCGGGTGAGCGCCATCAGGATCCGACCTCCTCGCCGGCGCCGGCGGTGGCCGGCTCGGGGCGCTTGCGAACGGTGCGGCGTTCGATCCGCTTGTCGGTCGCTCCCACGGGCACCACGCGCTGCACGAACACGCCCGGCGTGTGCACCTCCGCCGGGTCCAGCTCGCCCGGCTCCACGAGGTTCTCGACCTCCGCGATCGTCACCCGGCCGGCGGCGGCGCAGAGGGGATTGAAGTTGCGCGCGGCCATCCGGTAGACGAGGTTGCCGTGCCGGTCGCCCTTCCAGGCGCGGACCAGCGCGAAGTCCGTGACGATCGACTCCTCGAGGACGTACTCGCGGCCGTTGAACTCCCGGGTGTCCTTCTTCGGCGAGGCGAGCGCGACGCCGCCGCTGCCGTCGTAGCGCCACGGCAGCCCGCCCTCGGCGACCTGCGTGCCGACGCCGGCCGGCGTGTAGAACGCCGGGATGCCGGCGCCGCCGGCGCGGAGGCGTTCGGCCAGCGTGCCCTGCGGCGTCAGCTCGACCTCGAGCTCGCCGGAGAGGAACTGCCGCTCGAACTCCTTGTTCTCGCCGACGTAGCTGCTCGTCATCCGGCGCAGCCGCTTGGCCTGCAGGAGCACGCCGAGGCCCCACTCGTCGACGCCGCAGTTGTTCGACACGACCGAGAGGTCGTCGACGCCCGCGTCGAGGAGGGCCTGGATGAGCACGGAAGGGATGCCGCAGAGCCCGAAGCCACCCACCGCGAGCGTGGCGCCCGAGGGGATGTCGGCGACCGCGGCGCTGGGGTCGCTGACAACCTTGTCCATGGCGACGGAGCCTAGTGCGCCCGCTCGGTCTCGGCTCTGGCGGCCAGCCGGTCCGGGTCCGCGTTGACCGTCAGCACGACGCCGCCGCCCCCGTGCAGGGCGGCGAGCGCGGCGGGCACGGGGTCCTCGTCGACCACCATCACGCGCCCCTCCGCGGGCGTCGCGGGCGGCGCGGTGGAGGGCGCGGTGGCGGCGAACCGGTCGCCGTAGACGGGGATCTCGACGGCGTAGTCGACGGCGCCGGGCGGCACCTCGTCCAGCGGCGCGGCGAGCGGCTTCAACGACAGCACGACGGTCTCGGGGCGCGGCGGCACCCGGCCGAACGCCGCCTCGCTCACGAACGCCACGTCCGCCGAGTCGTCGAGCACGCACCCCGCCGCCCAGACGGCGAACGTCACCACGACGGTCTGCCAGTGCGGCGGCAGCAGCACCGCGACACCGTCGCCGGGCTGCGCGCCGAGGCCGTCGCGGAGCAGGTTCGCGGTCTTCGCGACCCAGTTGTCCGTGGTGGCGTACGACAGCTCGGTCCGCTCGCCGGTGGCGTCGTCGTAGAACGTCAGGAACGGCGTCCCCGGGTCGGCCGGCACCGGGCGGCCCACCCCCGGCCGGCCCACCCCCGGCCGGCCCAGCACCGCCGCGAGCGCGTCGAGCGGCATGCCTAGCAGCCCTCCGGCTCGTCGGCCGCGGTGATCGTCTTCACCGGCGACGGCGTGCCGGTCGGCGTCGCGACCGGTGGGGGCGCGGTCGTCGGCGTGGACACGGTGACCGGCCGCACGCCGTCGTACTGCGCGCCGACGACGACCTCGATGGTGGAGCCGAGCGTCTGGTCGAGCTGGATCGCGCTGCCGGGCAGCGCGGCGGCGACGGTGCGCGCGCTGTCCGCCTTCGACGGGCCGTGCCGCACGATCGTCTGCGTGTACGACGTCGCGTCGGCGTCGCCCGTGCCGCGGATCTGGAACCCGAGCTCGGCGAGGTCGTCGGCGGCCCGCTTCGCGGCGCCGTTGACGCCGCTGCCGTTGAGGACCTTCAGCCGGATGCGCGACGGCTTCACGATCAGGTCGCTGGGCGGCTGCGTAGGCGCGGGCGTCGCGCCGGCCTTGATGGCGTCGTCGTTGCGGATCGAGCCGAACAGCGCGGCGTAGCCCGCCTCGTCGGGGAGCACCACGGACTTGCCGTCGATGCGGACGTTGCGCTGCTGGGTCGGCGCGGTGACGAACACGATCTTCGCCGGGTCGAGGGTGCGCAGCTTGGTCGCCAGGTCGCGCATGTCGTTGAAGCTCAGGTCGTCGTCCACCGTCAGCGAGCGCGCGGTCGTGTCGAGGAAGCGGTAGAGGCGGTCCGGCCGGGCGAGGATGCCGAGGCTCGTCGCGCGGCGCACCATCGAGCCGAGGAACTGCTGCTGGCGGCGGATGCGCCCGAAGTCCTGCGTCGGGTCGAACTTCCGCGCGCGGACGAACGACAGCGCCTGCTTGCCGTTCACGTGGCTGCGGCCGGCCGGCAGCCGCAGGCCGGAGTCCGGGTCGTCCACGGCGTGCGGCAGGCAGACGTCGACGCCGCCGAGGGCGTTGACCATCTTGAGGAAGCCGCGGAAGTCGATCTCGACGTAGTGGTCGATGTAGACGTCGGTGAGCCTCTCGACGGTCTGGATCAGCAGCGCCGGGCCGCCGCCCTTGCGTTCGAGCTCACCCTTGACGAACGCCGCGTTGATCCGGTTGTGGCCGTGGCCGGGGATCTCGACCCAGGTGTCGCGAGGGAACGACACCAGCACGGCCTTGTCCCGCTGCGGCGACAGGTGCACCAGGATGATCGTGTCGGTGCGCTTGCCCGGCTCCGCCTCGGTCGAGAACTCCTTGAGCTCCTGCTCGCTCGCGCCGTCGCGCGAGTCCGAGCCGACGATGAGGAAGTTCAGCGCCTTGCCGTCCTCGCCCTGCGGCTTCGCGGGGCGCTCGCGCTGCGTGTCGCCGGACGCGCCGCAGAAGATGCACTGGCGGTTGACGTGGCTGTTGATGAGCGCGAGCGCGCCGAAGCCGACCGCGCTCGCGACCAGCACCGACACCGACGTGAGGACCGCGATCCAGCACAGCACGCGGACGACCCGGCGCGTGGGGCTGCGCGGCCGGCGCGGGGGCGGCGGCCCGGCCGGGGCGGCGGCCGTCGCGGGCTCCTCCGCCGGGGGCGGCGCGGGCTCCTCCGCAGGCGGCGGCGCGGGCTCCTCCGCCGGGACCAGCTCCGCCGGGACCGGCTCCTCCGGGACCGGCGGCGGCGCGGTCTCCTCCGGGCGCGGCGCGGCGTCGCCTTCCTGGTCGTACGGCTCGGTCACGTCAGGCCACGCACGCGTCGTCCGCGGCTGTCGTCGGCGGCTTCGAGACGCCGCCCGACGGGCGCGGCGTGGCCGGCTTCGTGGGCTGCGCGGGCGCGGTCACCTTCACCGCGACGGCCTTCGTGTAGTCGCGCCCGACGACCAGCGTCAGCGCGGGCCCGTCGCCGCCGACGAGCTCGGTACGCGCCCCGCGCACCGAGGCGGCGAGCGTCGCCGCCTCGGCCTCGCTGCCGGCGCGGTAGCGGATCACCGTGCGGTCGTACGTCGTCGCGTCGGCGTTGCCCGTGCCGGGGACGCGGAACCCGACCGTGCGGAGGTCGTCCGCGACGGCCGCGGCGCGGCGGGAGACGCCGGTGCCGTTGAGCACCGTCACCCGGACGTCGCGCGGCGCGACCGTGAGCTTGCCGGGCAACGGCGCCGGCGGCTTCACGAGCGGCTCGTCCAGCCTGACCGACTCGAACAGCGCCCGCGCGGCCGGCTCGTCCACGATCTGCACCGACTGGCCGCCGCGGCGTTGCGACTGCTGCTCGGTCGGCGTGGTGACGAACTGCACGCGCCCCGGGTCGAGGCCCTTCATGGCGAGCGCCAGCGACTTCAGCGTGTCGAAGCTGAGCCCGTCGTCCACCTGGATCGCCTGGGTCGTGACGTCGAGGAACTCCTTGAGCCGCAACGGGTTCAGCAGCACGCCCATGCTCATCGCGCGCCGGGTGAGCGAGCCCATGAAGTGCTGCTGGCGCGCGATGCGGTCGAGGTCGCCGCGCGGCAGGCCGTAGCGCTGCCGGACGAACGCCAGTGCCTGCGCGCCGCGCACCCGGCTGTGGCCGGCCGGCAGGTTGATGCCGGAGAGCGGCTCCTTGGCCGGCTTCTTGAGGCAGATGTCGACGCCGCCGACGGCATCGACGATCCGGTGGAAGCCGGCGAAGTTCACCTCGATGTAGTGGTCGACCCGGATGCCGGTGAACGCCTCCACCGTCTCGATCGCGAGCGCCGGGCCGCCGATCGAGAACGCCGTGTTGATCTTCGCCTCGTGCGCGGCGCGGCCCTTGTAGGCCGGGATGGGGACGTACGCGTCGCGCGGGAAGCTGACCAGCGTCACGTGCTGCCGGTCGCCCGAGAGGTGGACGAGGATCATCGTGTCCGAGCGCCGCCCCGGCGTGAACTCCGTCAGCGACTGCTTCAGCTCCGCCGCCGACATGCCCTCGCGGGAGTCGGAGCCGACGAGCAGGAAGTTCAGCGCCTTGCCCTTCGCGCGCTCGGGACGCTTGCCGCCGATGGCCAGCGGGAGCCGGTCGATGTTGCCGTCGTAGTAGCGCAGCATCGCGTAGCCCGCGCTGCTGACGGCGAGGATCGAGAACGACGTCACGACCGCGATCCACCGCAGCGCGCGCGCCAGCCGGCCGCCGCGGGCCGGGCGCCGGCCGCGCGGGTCGAGCTCCGGCGGCAGGACGAGCCCGTGCGGGTTCTCGGTCACGGGTGGCGGCGCTCCCAACTCGGGCGGGTCTGTCGTAGGGATGGACGAACAGCGCCCCGCTGAGGTTGCGGCGGCGCACCAGAAGGGTAGCGAACGGCCGCGCGCGGCTCCGGGACGCAGACGCCCCGAAATGAGGCCGCAACCCCCCTATCCGGACGTCGATCGCGGTGCCACAGTGACCGCTCCGCGCACCCGCGCGGACCGTCTTTCAGACAGGGGGGCACACCATGCACCGTCCGTCTCTCCGCGCCGCCGTCCTCGCCCTGGGCGCCGCCGCGATGATGAACGCCGTCGTCACGCCGGCCGAGGCGCTGACGTACGACGGCACCGACCCGGCCGCCGGCTGCTCGAGCACGGCCATCACCGCCCGCCAGGCGGGGCTGAACAACTCGATGGGCAACTTCGGCCTGATCGACCTGCGCTACAGCACCGGCTGCCGTACCGCGTGGGCCCGGTTGACGAGCACGTACGGCGTCGCCTGCACCCCCGGGGACGACGGCTGCGGCTCCGCGTACGTCCACCGCAACTCGACGACGTACCCGGCGCACTACTCGTGCCCCACGCCGGCGGGTGGCAAGTCGTGCTACACGAAGCAGGTCAACGACGCGGGCTTCACGTCGTACGCCCACGGCGAGGTCGACACCGGCCCGCTGACGGCCTCGGGCACGACGAGCTCGTACTAGCACCGGACGCCGCCGGGCCCTCCGGGGCCCGGCGGCACCGGTGACGAGACCCCATGCGACTTCTCCGCATCGCGTGTGCCGCAGCTCTCGGCGCCGCCCTCGCCTGCGCGCGGGACGCGGCGCCGCGCCCGGCGCTGCCGACGTTCACCCCGCTGCCCGCCGTCGCGGCCGACGACCTGCCGTGGTCGCTGAAGGAGTACTTCCTCAACGGCGGCCGCGCGCCGCACGTGGAGGCCGCCGCGGTCGAGGAGGAGGTCGCGCGGTGCCTGCGCGACGCCGGGTTCGGCTACGAGCCGGTGCGGCCGGAGAACCCGACGTGGTTCACCACGATCGGTGACCTGCGGCGGTTCCGGTCCACGTACGGCTACGGCACGGTCTCGCTCCCGCCGGAGGGCACCGGTGCGAAGGCCGCCGCGGAGGCCAACGCCGCGTACCGCGCGCGGCTCGCGCCGGAGGACCAGCGGCGTTACGACGAGGCGCTCGGCGTCGTCGACGAGGCGCTCGGCAGCGGCGTGCCGGCGCCTGGGGTGCCGGGCTGCCGGGCCCGCGCGCTGCGGGCGGTGCGCGGCGGGCTGCCGCGCACCGATCCCGCCGTCCTGCGCGAGGTCGCCGCGATCGACCCGTCGACCGATCGCCGGTACGCCGCCGCCGTGACCGCGTGGAGCGCGTGCATGCGCGACCAGGGCTACGACTTCGCGCATCCGGACGACCCGCAGCGCGAGGCCCGCGCCGCGAAGGGGGAGCCGGCCGAACGGCTGCGCGCCGAGGTGCGGCTCGCCGTGGCCGACGTCACCTGCTACGTCGCCCACGTGCACCCGGTGCAGGCGGCGGTCGAACGCGAGGGCCTGCGCGCCGTGGTCGCGCGCCACCCGGCGTTCGGCAGGTTCCTGCCCCCGACGTAGCGCGGCCGCGGCCTTCGCGCGTCCGGGCCGAGGTGCCCCGGCGGGCGGGCCGCTGCTAGCCTCGCGGCACCATGAAGGCGCTCGTTCTCTCCGGCGGCGCGGGCACGCGGCTGCGCCCGATCACCCACACGTCGGCCAAGCAGCTCGTGCCGATCGCGAACAAGCCCACGCTGTTCTACGGCCTGGAGGCGATCCGCGACGCCGGCGTCACCGACGTCGGCATCATCGTCGGCGACACCGCGCCCGAGATCATGGCCGCGGTCGGCGACGGCTCCGCGCTCGGCATCTCGGTGACGTACATCCGGCAGGAGGCGCCGCTCGGCCTGGCGCACTGCGTGCTCATCGCGCGGGACTTCCTCGGCGACGACGACTTCGTGATGTACCTCGGCGACAACTTCATCGTCGGCGGCATCACCGAGCTGGTCGAGGAGTTCGCCCGCGACCAGCCCGACGCGCAGATCCTGCTGACGAAGGTCGACAACCCGTCGCAGTTCGGCGTCGCCGAGCTCGGCCCGGACGGCCGCGTGCAGTCGCTCGTGGAGAAGCCCCAGGAGCCGAAGTCGGACCTGGCGCTGGTCGGCGTCTATATGTTCCGCCCGTCGGTGCACGAGGCGGTCGCCGCGATCAAGCCGAGCGCGCGCGGCGAGCTGGAGATCACCGACGCGATCCAGTGGCTGATCGACCAGGGCAGGGACGTCCGGCCGCACCTGGTCACCGGCTACTGGAAGGACACCGGCCGGCTCGAGGACATGCTCGAGTGCAACCGCAAGGTGCTGGAGTCGCTGGAGCCGGCCTGCCACGGCACGGTCGACGCGGAGTCGCGCCTCGTCGGCCGGGTCGTGGTCGAGGAGGGCGCGCAGATCGTCCGCTCCACCGTGCGCGGCCCGGCCATCATCGGGCGCGGCACGCGGATCGTGGACACCTACGTCGGGCCGTTCACCTCGATCTACCACTCGTGCCTGGTCGAACGCACCGAGCTCGAGCACTCGATCGTCCTGGAGTCCACGCACATCGCGGACATCCAGCGCATCGAGGACTCGCTCATCGGCAAGGAGGTCGAGCTGTCCCGCTCGGTCGCCCACCCGAAGGCGTTGCGGCTCATGCTCGGCGACCACAGCAGGGTCGCGATCCCCTGACGTCGAAGTCGGCGGGGACCAGCGCCGACACGGGGGGACTCACCATGCGCGCGACCCGGCTCCTCGCCGCCGCGGCGGCTCTCTGCCTGCTCGCCGGGTCGCCGGCGAGCGCCGCGAGCGGCGGCCCGGACGGCTCGTTCGGCCGCCGCGGCTGGGTGGACGCGCGGTTCGCCGAGTTCGACCTGGGCGTCGGCGTCACGCGGACCGCGGACGGCCGCACGGTGGTGGCGGGCACCGGGCTCTCGCGCCGCACGCCGCCGTACGGCTTCCTCGCGCGCTACCTCCCGAACGGCCGCCCCGACCCGTCGTTCGGGACCCGCGGCCTGGTCCGCCTGACGTTCCCCGGCGGCCTGCTCGTGGTCCAGCTCACCCAGCTCTCCGACGGTCGGCTGCTGGTCGCCGGCTCGTCGCTGGCGGACCGGCCGGGCGTGGTGCTCGCGCGGTTCCTCGCGAACGGCCGCCCGGACCCGTCGTTCGGCACGCGCGGCATGACCGTCACGTCGATCGCCGGGCGCCTCGCGATGCCGTACGACGTCACCACCGCGCCCGACGGAGCGACCGTGCTGGTGGGGACGGCGTTCGTCGACAACCTGCGGCAGGTGCCGTTCGTCAAGCGGCTGCTGCCGAACGGCGCGCCGGACCCGGCGTTCGGGACCGACGGCCTGGTGGTGCCGGCGTTCCCGGCGGAGGCGATCGCGACGGCCGTGACGATGCTGCCCGGCGGCACCGTCGCCGTCGCCGGGACGACGTCCACGGACACCGTCGCGGACGTGCCGTTCCTCGTCCGGTTCCTGCCGAACGGCCTGCAGGACCCGACGTTCGGCAGCCCCGCGATGACGAACCTGGCGACGTTCGGCATCGCCGCCCTCGCCACCACGCCCGAGGGGCTGCTCGTCGCCGCCGGCGTCCGCTACGAAGGCGGCGTCCAGGGCGGCCCGGCGAGGGCCACGGTCGTCCGGTTCCTGCCGACCGGCACCCTCGACCTCGCGTTCGGCAGCACCGGCGTCGCCACCGTCGTGGCGGGCGCGGAGTCCGGGTTCAACGCGGTCGCCGTGCTCTCGCAGGGCCGGATCGCGGCCGCCGGCTTCGCGCTCGGCCGCACGTCCGACCTGCTGCTCGCGCGGCTGGACGCGCTCGGGCGGCCGGACCCGGCGTTCGGGCGCAACGGCGTGTCGGTGCAGGGCAGCACCGCGCGCCACGAGGTGCCGTTCGACGGCGCGGTGGCCGCGGACGGCGGGACGACCGTCGCGGGGACGTACGTCGCGCCGCGGGCGCTGCCGCACACGTTCGTCGCGCGCTTCCTGCCCTAGGAGGAGGGTCCCGCGAAACCCTCCTAGGCCCGCCGCTCCACGGCGGCGACGCCGTAGTCGACCAGCGGGCGCTGCCGCATCAGCCGGGCCGTCCCGGCCCCCACCTGGCCGACGGTCACGGCGCCGCCGGCCTCCTCGTACGCCGCGCCGATCGCCGGGAAGTCCTCGTCGCTCGTCCAGAGGTCCTCGAACGTCACCCACTCGCGCCGCCCGCCCACCAGCAGCGCCGCGCCCTCGGTGTACGTGCGCCGGCCGGGCCACGACGCGCGGTGCTCGGACAGGTGCAGCGAGGTGTTGTTCGCGTGGCCGACGCCGAGCAGCAGGACGTACGCGTCCAGCTCGTACAGCCGCCCGAGCGGCGAGCCGTCGCCCACGCCGAACGCCAGCGGGTGCGGCTCGACCACCTCGGCCGCGCGGGCGCCGTTGGCGGCGAACGACAGGTGCGGGTGCGCCGAGCGCAGGGTGCCCGGCCAGCGCAGCACGCAGTCGGCGATCGCCCCCATCTGCCGGGTCGAGGAGACCCGCGGGTCGTACGGCGGCATCTCGTCGCGGATGACCTGCCACCACTCCTCGGGCACCGGCGGGTGCTGCCAGCGCATCGGGTCGGTGCGCCCGGTCGAGAACGACGGCACCACCAGCGTGCCGTCCGGCCCCAGCGCGGTGAGCAACGCCTCCACGACGGCCTCCGGGCCGCCGACGACCCAGCCGAGCGCGCGCAGCGAGGAGTGCACCAGCACGACCGCGCCGCGCGGCAGCCCGAGCAGGTCCAGGTCGGCGACCAGCGAGCGCACCGTGGCGGGGGCGCCGGTCGCCTCGACGGCGGCGCGTTCGTCCATGTGGCGCAACGTAGCCCGCCCGGAAGCAGGACGTGGCGGAACCCCGTCGAAGTCCCCGGAAGTCGCTCCGAACCGCCAAGGAGACCCCTCGTGAAGCGTTCCGTCCTGGTCGTCGCCACCCTCGCGCTCGCCGCCTCCGCGGCGGGCACCGCCGGCGCCGTGACCCGCACGCCCCCGTGCAAGATCATCACCGACGCGGCCGGCGACTCGTCGTACGGCGCGCCCCTGGACATCGTGTCCGGCGACGTCGCGTCGAACGCCAAGACCGTCACCGCGGTCTTCCGCCTCGCGGAGCTCTCGAAGAGCAACAGCGACGCCCCGACCGGCATGGGCTACTACTTCGACTTCAGCACGCCGGGCGCCGAGACGCCGATCTACCTCAGCTACACGGTCACGCCGACCACCGAGTCGTTCAACTTCGGCTGGGTCGACGGCACGATCCACCGCTCGCTGGGCACCGCGACCGGCGTCGTGGACACCGCGAAGAAGGAGATCCGCATCTCCGCGCCGGTCGGCTCGTGGACGACCTACGGCACGCCGAAGGCGGGCACCAAGCTCACCGGCATCACGCTGACCACGTACTGGGTCGTCGGCGCGTACGTCCCGAACCCGGTCGGCACCGGCACCAACGGCGGCGGCTCGCTGCAGCCGGCCGACGACGCGGTCGGCAAGACGTACGTCGCGGGCTCGCCGTCCTGCGTGGTGCCCGGCAAGTAGGCATCTGGGGCCAGAATGGCCCCATGAGGATCCTCGTCACCGGCGGCGCCGGGTTCATCGGGTCGCACTACGTCCGGACGATGCTGACCGAGCGCGACGACGTCCACGTCACCGTGCTCGACAAGCTGACCTACGCCGGCAACCTGGCGAACCTGGCGCCGGTCGCGGACAGCCCGCGGTACTCGTTCGTGCACGGCGACATCTGCGACGCGGGCCTGCTGGACGACGTGCTGCCGGGCCATGACGCGCTGGTGAACTTCGCCGCCGAGTCGCACGTGGACCGGTCGATCCACGGCGGCGCCGACTTCGTGCTGACGAACGTGCTCGGCGCGCAGACGGTGTTCGACGCGTGCGTGCGGCACGGCATCCCGCGGGTGCTGCACGTCTCGACCGACGAGGTCTACGGCTCGATCCCGGTCGGGGAGTTCACCGAGACCGACCGGCTCGACCCGAACTCCCCGTACTCCGCCGCCAAGGCGGGCAGCGACCTGCTGGCCCGGGCCTACCACGTGACGCACGGGCTGAACGTGAGCATCACGCGCTGCTCCAACAACTACGGGCCGTACCAGTTCCCCGAGAAGGTCGTCCCGCTGTTCGTCACCAACCTCATCGACGGCAAGACGGTGCCGCTCTACGGCGACGGCCTCAACGTCCGCGACTGGCTGTACGTGGACGACCACTGCCGCGGCATCCAGCTCGTGCTGGAGAAGGGCGCGCCCGGCGAGTACTACAACATCGGCGGTGGGGTCGAGCTGACGAACAAGGAGCTGACCCAGCTCCTGCTCGACGCCTGCGGCGCGACGTGGGACTCGGTCGAGTACGTCGAGGACCGCAAGGGCCACGACCGCCGCTACGCGATCGACGACACCAAGGTGCGGGCCCTCGGCTACGCGCCGCGCGGGACGTTCGAGGACAAGCTGGCCGAGACCGTCCGCTGGTACCGCGACAACGAGGCGTGGTGGCGGCCGCTCAAGGAGAAGGCGGCCCTGCGCTGAGCCCGGACACCTCCCTGCGCGCCCTGGTCGTCGGCGCGGGCGGGCAGCTCGGCTCGGACCTGCTGCGCGAGCTCGGCGCGTCCGCCCGCGGCCTCACCCGCGCCGACCTCGACGTGACCGACGGCGCCGCCGTCCGGGCGGCCGTGGGCGACTGGGCGCTGGCCGTTCGCGACCTGCCCGGCCCGCTCACCGTCTTCAACGCCGCCGCGTGGACGGACGTCGACGGCGCCGAGGCCGACGAGGACGCGGCGTTCGCCGCCAACGCCGCCGCCCCCGCGCACCTCGCGCTCGCCGCCGAGGCGGCCGGCGCCCGGCTCGTCCACGTGTCCACCGACTACGTCTTCCCGGGCGACGCCGAGGAGCCGTACGACGTCGACGACCCGACCGGGCCGCGGTCGGCCTACGGCCGGACGAAGCTGGCGGGGGAGCGGGCGGTGCTCGCGACGTCGGCGGGGTCGTACGTCGTCCGCACCGCGTGGGTGTACGGCGCGGCCGGGACGAACTTCGTGAAGACGATGGCCCGGCTCGAACGCGAGCGGGAGACGGTCTCCGTGGTGGACGACCAGCGTGGCTCGCCGACCTGGTCGCGCGACCTCGCGCGCGGGCTCGTCGAGCTGGCCCGCCGCCAGCCGGCGCCCGGCGTCTACCACTGCACCTCCCGGGCGAGCGCGACTTGGTATGACCTCGCGCGGGCTGTGTTCGAGGAGCTCGGGGCGGACCCGGAGCGGGTGCGGCCGTGCACGACCGCGGACTTCCCGCGGCCCGCGCCGCGCCCGGCGTACTCGGTGCTCTCCGACCGGGCCTGGCGGGAGGCGGGTCTTGCGCCGCTGCCGCACTGGCGCGACGCGCTGCGGGCCGCGTTCGCCGAGGTCGGGGAGGCGTTCGTACCCGCGAGCTGAGTCAAGTGCGGCACGGGAGATGACGACGGGACCAGTGGTACCGAACGCCGTCTAGCCCCTGGACCCGCCCGTGCGCCCCCTGCTCCGGACCGCCGTCGTCCTCGCCGTCACCCCTGTCGCGCTCGCGCTGCCGGTCGCGTCGCGCCCCGCGGCGAAGCCGCACCCGGTCCGCGCGAGCGTGCGCGAGCACGCGGTCCGCGGCGTCGCCGCCGTCCGCGACGCGGTGGCCGGGCCCGGCGTCGGGCGCCCGCTGGCGCTGACCGCGCCGGCCGCGGCGGCGCCGTTCGAGGCGCTCGGCGTCACCTGGGCCGCCGACCGCGCGGTCGGCGACGTGTCGGTGCTCGCCCGGGTGCGCCAGGCCGGCGCCTGGACCGCGTGGCACGCGCTGGACGCGGACCCCGACCACGAGCCCGACGCCGCGGAGGCGGCCGGTGCCCGCGGGGGCACCGCGCCCTGGTACGCCGGCCGGTCCGACGGCTGGCAGGTCCGGCTCGCGGTGGTGGGCGGCCGCGCGCCGCGCGACGTGCGCGTCTCGCTGGTGGACCCCGGCTCGTCCGCGGCGGACGCCGAGATCGGGCGCTCGCCGGTGTTCGGCGCCTCGGCCGAGGCGGCGCCGGCCCGGCCGTCGATCGTGACCCGCGCGCAGTGGGGCGCCGACGAGTCGCTGCGCGACGGCAGCCCGGACTACTCCGACACGATCAGGATGGGCTTCGTCCACCACACGGACACGTCGAACTCGTACTCGTCGACGCAGGCCGCCGCGATGGTGCGCAGCGTGTACGCGTTCCACACCCAGAGCCGCGGGTGGAGCGACATCGGCTACAACTTCCTCGTCGACAAGTACGGCCGGGTGTTCGAGGGCCGCTACGGCGGCGTCGACCGGCCGGTGATCGGCGCGCACACGGGCGGGTTCAACACCGACACGTTCGGCGTCGCGCTGCTGGGCAACTTCGCCTCCTACGTCCCGCCGCCCGCGACGCTCTCGGCGCTGCAGCGGACGTTCGCGTGGAAGTTCTCCCTGCACTACGTCAACCCGCTCGCCACCACGGTGCTCACCTCGCGCGGCGGCTCGAAGTACGAGACCGGCACGCAGGTGCGGTTCAACAACGTCTCCGGCCACCGCGACGCGGGCCTCACCGCCTGCCCGGGCGCGCAGACGTACAGCCGGCTGCCGTCGATCCGTTCGGGCATCAAGGCGGCGATGGGCGCGTCGCTGTACACGCCGTCCGTCTCGGCGCCGGCACCGCTGTACCTGTCGTCCGGCGTCACCGTCCGCTCCGGCGTCGCGGGCAGCCAGTCGTGGCAGCTCGACGTGCGCGACGCGCGCGGGGTGGTGCGGCGCACCTACCGCGGCACTGCGTCGGGCGCGCTCGCCGTGACGTGGGACCTGCGCGACGCCACCGGCGCGCTCGTCGTGCCGGACCGCTACGCGCTCACGCTGCAGTCGTGGACGGCCACGACCCGCGCGCTGCCCTGGCAGCAGCGCGTCGACGTCGCCTCGCCGCTGCCGGACGGCGCCACCCTCGGCAACGCCGGCGTGCCGTTCGCCGTCGTGGAGAGCGGCCGGACGTACCCGGCCTCGGCCCCGCTGCTGAACGCCGTGCGGCAGGCGCCGCCGCTGCCGGCGTTCCCCGGCCCGAAGGCCGCGCTCGGCCTGCCCGTCGCCGGCCCGCGCGACGGCACGTACGTCCGCAACGCGGCCGGCACGGCCTGGCTCGTGGTCGACGGCGCCCGCCGCCCGGCGACTTCGTCCGTCGCGACCGCGCTCGGCCTCGGCGCCGCCCGGCTGCTGCCCGACGCGGTGCTCTCCGTCGCGCCGGTGGGGACACCGTGGACCCGCACCGACGCGCACCCAGACGGCGTCGTCGTCACCTCCGCCGACACCGCGTGGCGGATCGAGTCCGGCGTGCGGCGGCCGTTCACCTCGCCCGCGTCGCGCGCCGCGTGGGCGAAGTCCCTCGCCGTCGCCGCGGCGACGCCGGCCGACCTCGCGCTGCCGCTCGGCCGCCCGCTCGGCCCGCCCGAGGGCGTCGTGCTCCAGCGGGTGGACGGGTCGTTCGTCGTCGTGTCGGACGGCGCCTGGCGTCCGGTCGGCGCGGCCGCGCTCGGCTACGCCTCCGCCGTGGCCGCCACCACGGCCGACCTGTCCGCGTGGCCGCTCGGCGAGCCGCTCGGCGACCGGCACCCGTCGGGGACGTTGCTGCGCACCGGCCCGGCGTCGTACGTCGAGGTGCTCGGCGGCACCCGCCGCGCGGTGGACCCGGCGCTCGTCGCGGCCGACCCGCGCGTGCCGCTCGCGCCGGTCTCCAACGAGGTCAACCTCCTCGTCGCCGCCCGCTGGTCTCCGCCCAACGGCCTCGCCGGGCTCGGCGCCGACGGGCTCGTCCGCGTGGTCGACAACGGCCGCCTCGTCACCGTCGCCCGCAATGCGCTCGGCTACGGCACCGTCGCGCTGCCGGCGCTGGAGGCCGCCGACTTCGGCCCGCTGCCGGTCGCGGCCGCGCTCGCCAACCCCGCCCGCCACCCGGCCGGTTCGCTCGTCACCGACGGCACGGCCGTCTGGCTGCTCGACGCGTCGGCCCGCCGGCCGGTCGCGGCGTCGCTCGTCGCGACGTACCTCGGCCGCCCCGCGCTGCCCGCGACCGCCGCCGACCTCGCGCTGCCGGCCGGCCCGGCCGCGCCGCCCGCGAACGGCGCCTGGCTGCGCACGCCCGACGGCGCGCGCTGGCTCGTGCAGGACGGCGTCCGCCGCGCGGCGTCCGCCGCCGCGACGCGCCGGCTCGGGTACGGCTCCGTTCCGACGATGCTCGTCGCCGCCGAGGAGCTCACCGCGTCGACCGTGCTCGGCCCCGCCGTTCCCTAGCAGGACCGCGCGAACGTCCTCCGGCGGGCCGCGACGGGCGGGGTCGTGACGATGTCCGACCCGCGCTGCTCGACGCCCCAGCGCGGCGCGCCGTCCGCGCCCGAGAGCACGACCGCGCGCGGGCTCCACTGGCTGTTGCCGGGGTGGACGATGCCGACGACGACGGGCGCGCAGCGGCCCGCGGCGCCGGGCGCCTGGTAGGCGTACTCCACGCGCTCGCCGGCGCGCAGGTCGAACGCCGTCCGCCACAGCGGGCGCCCGTCGCCGCCGCGCCGCGCCTCCACCGTCACGCGCCGCCCGGCGACGGTCGTCCGCAGCACGTCGGTGCCGCGGCCGTCGATCGGGCCGTCGACCGCGCTCACGGTGGCGCCGTTGGCGCGCGCGGCGAGCAGCCGGCCGGTGCGCCCGTCGATCAGCCCGTCGGACACGTCGTCCCGGTCCGGGTCGCCCCAGTCGCCGCGCGGCACGCCGTACGCCACGTCCGCCACGCCGTCGCCCTGCGCGTCACCCGCGAGCCGCACGGTGATCGGGTCGTACCCGTTCCGGCGCGGCCACATCGGCGGCGACACCGACCAGGCCGCGCGCCCGGCCGCGTCGTACGCCGTCACGCGCGGCCCGCCCGGGGACGCGACCACGACCCGCCCGGCGCGGCCGGTGGCGACGGAGACGGCCGACGTGCCCGGCTTCACCCACAGCGTCGCGCCCGTCGCGCCGTCGAAGAGCGCGACCACGCCGTCGTCGTTCCGGCCGATGTCGTCGTACCAGTGCGCGGCTACCTCGCCGACGCCGTCGCCGGTGACGTCGCCGAGCGCGTACGCCGCCCGCAGCGAGTACGCCGTGCCGAGGTCGTGGCGTTCCCACAGCACGAGGCCGGTGGCCGACGACACCGCGGTCAGCAGCGCCCTCGACCCGGCCCAGGTGCCGACGAGCACGTCGGCGAGGCCGTCCCGGTCGAGGTCCGGCGCGACCGCGACGACGACCCTGCTGCCGGTCGACACGAACGGGTGCGCCAGGTCGCGCACGCTGCCGTCGGCGCCGTTCACGATGCTCACCGCGAACACGCGGACCGTCCCGGGGTCGTACACCGACCCCGCGGTCTCCTCGACGGACGTGGTGACGAGGGTGTCCACCGCGGGGCCGGGGCTCAGGTCGCCGAGCAGCGGCTCGTCGCGCCCCCACCGGCCCTCGCGCGTGCTGTCGCTCACCGCGCCCTCGAACTGCTCGGCGCGCGCCGCGTCCACCCGCCAGAGCTGCGCACCGTCCCGGCCGAACGCCGCCAGCGGGGCGCCCGACCGCGCGAGCAGGAGCATCCCCGGCTCGCCGCGCGGGCCCACCGGCGCGAACACGGGGACGCGGGGGTCCGGCCACTCGTCGCCGGCGGCCACGTCCCAGAGCAGCTCGCCGTCGCGCCCGTCGCGCACCTCCACGACGGTGGTGAGGGCGGACGTCTGGACGTACGCGAGGTCGCCGGTGCCGTCGCCGTTCACGTCGCCGGCGGGCACGACGCGCGAGCGCCCCCAGTCGTTCGACGGCGGGCGCGCGGTCGCCGGTGCCGTCGCGAACGACGCCGCGAGCACGGCGGCGACGAGCACGGCCTTCACGGCACCCCCCGTTCGAAGTCGGACGAGGAGAGGAGTTCGGCGCGGCGCCGCGCCCTTCCTGCGCCGCCCGGCCGTGGGAGATGCTCGCGCGGTGGCACCCGTGACGATCCGCCCGGCGCGGCCGGACGACGTCGCCCGGATGCGCGAGGTCGAGGTCGCCGCCGGCCGGCCGTTCGCGGACGTCGGGATGGACGAGGTCGCGCGCGACGAGCCGCCGACCGCCGAGGCGCTGCTGGCCTACGTCGACGCCGGGCTTGCCTGGGTGGCCGAGGACGGCGCGGTCGTCGGCTTCCTGCTGCTCGCCCGGCACGGCGCGGACGCGCACGTCCACCAGGTGTCCGTGCTGCCCGAACGACGCGGCGAGCGGATCGGTCGCGACCTGATCGACGCCGCCGAGTCGGCCGCGCGGGACGCCGGCGCGACCCGGCTCACGCTGACGACGTTCGCCGAGGTGCCGTGGAACGCGCCGTACTACCGCCGCCTCGGCTTCGCCGTGCTGCCCGACGACGAGCTGGACGACACGCTGCGCGGCATCCGGCGCGCGGAGGCCGCGCACGGCCTCGACCGGTGGCCGCGGGTCGCGATGGCCCGCCCGATCGAGCGCTGACCTACAGCCCCAGGTCGGCCGCGATCTCGCGCCAGCGCGCCGCGAACGCGTCCTCGGAGAACGTCTTCGCCCGCTGCACCGCGCTGCCCGCGAGCCGCGCCCGCAGCGCCTCGTCCGCCGCGACCTGCCGGGTGTACGACGCCAGCTCGGCCGGCGTCGACCAGCGGAAGCCGTCGACGTCGTGCCGGACGATCTCGCGCTGCCCCGCGCGATCGATGACGATCGGCACGCAGCCGCCGGCCATCGCCTCGACGGTCGTCATGCCGAAGTGCTCCATCGCCCACGGCGCCTTGCTCTCGTTCTCGCCGAAGCCGGTCGCGGACCAGAACACCGACGCCTCGTCCAGCAGCCGCTCGACCAGCGAGCGGGGCGCGTTCGGGTGCAGCTCGACCGGCAGACCGTGCGCGGCGGCGCGGACCTGTTCGAGGTACGGCACCTGGAACGGCTCGCACCCGCCGACCACGTGCATCGTCCAGCCGTCGAGCCCGCCCGCGCGGTACATGTCGCCGAACATCGTCACCATCTCGAGCTGCCGCTTCGCGTGCCCGAGGCCCGGCCGGAAGAACCGGCCGACCGTGACGATCGTCTTCGTCCGGGTCGCCGAGGGCTCCAGGTCGTTGATGCGGATCGGCGGGAACAGCACGGCCGCGTCGCGCTCCCAGAGCTTCCGGATCCAGCCGCGGGTGTACTCGGAGTTGGCGAGCACCTCGTCGTACGCCTGGAGGAACGACAGGTCGGTCGGGTCGAGCATCAGCCACGGCAGCCGGTGCACGACGTACCACCGCCAGCCGCCCTCGCCGTCCACGAAGCGCAGCCGCGACACCGCGACGCCGAGCTCGCGGTTGTCGTTCACGGCCGGCGTGAACGTGTCCGACACGAAGTGCAGCTCCAGGCCCTCGGTGCCCGGACCCAGGTCGAACGTGTGCTTGCGGAAGTCCGGCGTGACGGTGACCCGCGCCAGCTCGGTGCCCTCGCCGTCGGTCAGGGTCAGCGACACCGGCTCGCCGCCGGGCCGCCCGAGCAGCATGGTGAGCTTCTTGCGGCGGCCCTTCGGGATGACGACGACGCCGTCGCCCTGCGACCACACCCACGACCGCCGCAGCCCGCCCTCCGGCGGGTACCAGCCGATGCCGTGCGTCAGGTTGTCCGGCAGCCCGCGGGCGATGCGCGGCGCGACGTGGCGCAGCGCGAGCTGGCGCCAGCGCTCGACGTCGTAGTCGAACGGCGTCGGGAAGTAGCACAGGTACACGTTGCGCTTGGCGCGCGGCGCCAGCCGCGACATGAACGTCGCGTTGACGAACAGGTCGTACTCCTCGGACAGCTCGGCGAGCGCCGCGTCGCCCTTGTCCGGGACGACGCGCAGCCGGGTGCCCGACAGGTCGAGCCCGAGGTGGTCGGCGAGGTTGTCGCGGCCGACGTCGGTGTGGCCGACGAGGTCGACCTCCCAGCCGTCCGCGGCGAGCACCTCGGCGATCTTGCCGGAGTGCCGCTCGCCACCGCCCATCGAGTGCCAGAAGCGGTTGTATACCGCGGCCCTGCGCATCGTCGTCACCTGCCGCTCACGCGCGTCATCGTAGGGCCGCGCCATACGCCGCCATCGCCTCTTCCGCGCAACGCCGCCAGGTGTACGTGCGCGCGTGCGCCCGGCGTTCCTCGGCGCCCGTCGGCGGCGCCGCCAGCGCGGACGTGATCGCGGCGGCCAGCGCGTCCGCCGAGCCGGTCTCCGCGTACGTCGCGTGCGGCCCGAGCACCTCGCGCAGCACCGGCAGGTCGCTCGCCACGACCGGCGTCCGGCAGGCGAACGCCTCCACCGGCGGCAGCCCGAAACCCTCGTACCGCGACGGGAACGCCAGCAGGCTCGCGCCGGCGACGGCGCCGCGCAGGTCGTCGAACGACAGGTAGCCCGGCACCACGACCGCCTCCGGAGGCAGCCCCGACGCGTCGAGCGCCGGCCCCCAGCCCGGCGGCCCGACGAGCACCAGCGGCGGCACCTTCGGCCACAGCGCGGCCATCGCGGCGAGCAGCACGGGGAGGTTCTTGCGCGGCTCGCGGTTGCCGACGAACAGCACGTACTCGCCCGGCAGCCCGGCCGGCCGGGCCGCCGGCTCGAACCACTCCGCCGCCACCCCCGGCCGCGCCACGCCGACCCGGTCGGCCGGCAGGTCGTAGTGCTCGCGGACCTCGGCCGCGACGGTCTCGGTCAGCGCGAGGACGTGCGCGCCCCGGCGCAGCGCGCGCGGCACGAGCGTGCGGTACCGCAGCGTGGCCGGCGTGACGGTGTCGGCGTGGTGCTCGAAGGACAGGTCGTGGATCGACAGCACGCCGGCCGCGCGGCGGGTCGGCGGCAGCACGAAGTTCGTCGCGTGGAACACGTCGACCCGCCCGCACAGCCACTCGGCGTTCGGCAGGTCGGCGCGCAGCCAGCACTCCTGCAGCACCCGCGCGGGGAACCGCCGGCCCCTGGCGTAGCCGGTCGGCAGCCCGGCGGTGCCGCGCCAGGTGAACGGCTGCAGCACGACGTCCGCGCCCACCTCGGTGAGCCCGGACAGCAGCCCGGCCGTGTACGTGCCGACGCCGCTGCGCTGTCCCAGCAACGGCGTCGCGTCGAGCGCGACCCTCACCGGCGGTCGACCAGCCAGCGGCGTTCCAGCTCGCGCCGCGAGACGACCCGCTCGGTGGCGCGGCGGCGCGCCAGCATCTTCGGCAGCAGCCGCAGGTACGACGCGATGACCCGGAGCCGCCGCTTCGTGTCGGCGAGCATCGCGCGGTTGCGGGTGCGGACGCCGCGCACCGCGATCGACGCTGTCGTGAGCGGGTAGCGCAGGAGCTGCGGCAGCGCGAGCCGCCAGGTGGCGTTCTTGGTCAGCAGCAGCAGCCGGTTGCGGTCCACGTGGAAGCGGAAGACGTACGACGCCTCGCCGCTGCTCGCGCTGTGGTGGTGGCGCAGCACGGCGGCGGGCTCGTAGCGGATCTCGTAGCCGGCCGCGCGGACCCGCCACGACAGGTCGGTGTCCTCGTAGTAGAGGAAGAAGTCGTCGTCGAACACGCCGACCCGCTCCAGCACCTCGCGCGGGAACGCCGCGCCGTTGCCGCAGAACGTGAACACCTCCTCGGGCTTGTCGTACTGGCCCTCGTCCACCTCCTGGAAGCCGCGGTCGGCGCCGTACCCCTCGCGGGTCACGATGCCGCCGGCGTTGTTCACGACGTCGACCGTCGCCACCCCCTCCGGCAGGTCGAACGACGCCTCGCCGCCAGCCGCCGTCACGCGCAGCACCGCGGACCCGCCGGGCCAGGTGACCGTCACGTCCTTGTCGCGCTCGGCCGCCCAGGTCAGCGTCACGCGCCGCCCGGCCGGCAGCAGCCACTCGCCGCTCGGGCGGGTCCAGGTGAAGCCGCCCTCGTCGCCGTACGTCAGCCGCTCCCACAGCGGCCGCGCCGCCGCGCCGTCCACCGTGACGCCGTGGACCCGCACGCCGAGCTCGCGGGTGTCGGCCGGTCCCGGGACGAAGCCCTCGGTCTCCAGCGTCAGCGGGACGAACCGCGGCAGGAACACGATCTTCGGCGTCACCACGACGCCCTCCTCGGCCGCCGCGAGCGTCGCGCGCAGCCAGGACGGCTCGGGGACCGCGTCGTTGTTGAGCAGCACGGCGTACGGCGTCGCCAGCGCGCGCAGCGCCGCGTTGTTGCCGCCGGCGAAGCCGAGGTTGGCGCCGGTCTCGACCACGCGGACCTCGGGGTAGTCGCGGCGCAGCAGCTCGACCGAGCCGTCGGCGCTCGCGTTGTCGACGACCACGACCTCGAAGTCGGACACGTCCTGGCGGCGCAGCGCGTCGAGGCACGGCGGCAGCAGGTGGGCGCCGTTCCAGTTGACGACGACGACGGTGGCGCGGGTCATCGGCCGTCCGCCCGCCACGTCTCGGCGGTGTAGCGGACGTCGACGATGCCGAGGCTGTTGTTCCCCTTGAAGTGCAGCGTCTCGTAGAACCGCGCGTGCGACAGCAGGGCGTTGCTGTCCGGGTCGTAGACCGACGCCGCGATGATGAACGACCCCACGACCGGCGGCACCTCGGGCACCACGAAGTCGACGTAGTAGCGCCCGGGCACCGGCGGCACGACGCCGCGGCCGTCCTGGCCCATCACCCAGATCGGGATGTCGCCCGCGCCGAGCACGATCAGCGTCACCTGGCCGCCGTACGGGTCGGTGCCTTCGAGCACCTCGACCTCGACGCGGACCGCGAGCGGCTCGCCGCCGAAGAAGTCGCTGCGCGGCTCGCCGCCGGGCCGGTCGGTGACGATCGCGCCCTTCACCACCGTGCCGCCGCGCCGGTCCGCCACGACCGTCGGCTCGGTGCTCACCCGCGGCTTGTCGGTGCCGAGGATGCCGCGCAGCGTGCCCGTCGCGAACTCCGGCTCGCCGATGTAGCGCACCCGCCCGTGGTCCAGCACGACCGAGCGCGTGCAGATCTGCTCGACCAGCTCCAGCGAGTGCGAGACGAACAGGATCGTGCGCCCGTCCCGCTGGAACTCCTCGATCTTGTCGAGGCACTTGCGCTGGAACGACTCGTCGCCGACCGCCAGCACCTCGTCCACCAGCAGGATGTCCGGGTCGATGTGCACCGCGACGGCGAAGCCGAGCCGCACGTACATGCCGGACGAGTAGTTCTTGACCTGGTTGTCGATGAACGGCTCGAGCTCGCTGAACGCCACGATCGCGTCGAAGTGCCGGTCCACCTCCTTGCGCGACAGGCCGAGCAGCGAGGCGTTGAGGTAGACGTTGTCGCGGCCGGACAGCTCGCCGTTGAAGCCGGCGCCGAGCTCGAGCAGCGACGCGATGCGGCCGTTGACCGTCACGCTGCCGCTGGTCGGCTGCAGGATGCCGGCGAGCAGCTTCAACGTCGTCGACTTGCCGGAGCCGTTCGCGCCGATCAGGCCGACCGTCTCGCCCGGGTCGATGTCGAGCGAGAGGTCGCGGACCGCCCAGAACTCCTCCGCCTCCGCGCCGCGGTTGACGAAGCGTTCCTTCAGGCTGGTCGCGCGCTTGCGGTGGATGAGGAACCGCTTGCTCACGTCCCGCGCGCTGATCGCGGGCTCCGTCACGCGCTCACAGCTCCTCGGCGAAGTCGCCGCGCAGCCGGCGGAACACCGCGGCCCCGATCGCGAACGTCACGAGCGCGACCGCCATCCCGACCCCGAGCTGGAGCAGGTAGCCGCCGTAGCCGCGGTACGCCAGCACCTGCGACGTGCCGTCGGGGAGCGCCACGTCGGTCGTCGCGTAGAGCGCGCGCTGGTACGCCGCGACGACCCCGGCCATCGGGTTGAGGAAGTACATCCAGTACACGCCGCGCGGGACGAGCTGCGCGCGGACGAGCTGCATGCCGTAGAGGACGGGGTTCAGCCAGAACCACGCGAGCAGCACGACCTCGAGCAGGTGCTGCACGTCGCGGTAGCGGACGGTCAGCGCCGCGACGAGCATCGCGAGGCCGCACGCGAACACCACGAGCACCAGCGTCGCGGGCACCAGCAGCACGAGCTGCGGGCCGTACGCCTCCCGGTGGAACAGCGCGAGGAAGACGAGGAACACGCCCATCTGCAGCACGAAGTGCACGGCGGCGTAGCCGACCGCCGACAGCGGCAGCACGGCGGTGGGGAAGCGCACCTTCTTGACCAGGTTCGCGTTGCCGACGACGGAGCCGCAGCCGTAGACGAGGCTCGTGGAGAACGCGTTCCACGGCAGCAGGCCGGCCATCAGGTAGACCGCGAAGTCGGGGACGCCGTTGCGGAGGATGAAGCCGAAGACGAGGTAGTAGACCGTCAGCAGCAGCAACGGCGTCGCGAGCGACCAGACGAAGCCCAGCGCGCTGCTCTGGTACTTCACCTTGAGGTCCTTGCGGACGAGGTTCGACAGCAGCTCCCAGCGCAGCCGGGACTGCGCCGTCGAGCGCTCCGCGGCCGCGACGGTCATGGCGGGGATTCTACGGACGCGCGAACCCGCCGCCGTTCCCGGGGCTCTCCCCTGCGAGATGCCCGCACCGAAAGGCCCCTGCCATGCGTAAGCCCCTCGCTCTCGCGCTGCTCGTCGCCGCCGCGGTCGCGGCGCCGCCGCACGCCTCCGCGATGCGCCCGTTCAACCAGGTCGTCGACCCGAAGGGCGACGCCCGCGGCAACCTCGGCTTCGCCGACATCGTGAGCGCCCGCTGGTACACGACCGGCACCGGCGCGAAGCGCGCGCTCGCGGCGACGCTGACGCTCGCCGGCGCGCCGAACACCGACCCCGGCTTCGTCTACGAGGTCGGCGCGCGGGTGGACGGCTGCGGCAGCGTGGAGTTCCGGTACACGCCGCTGTCGGTCGAGTCGGCGTACCGCGGCCCGAAGGCGTTCTTCGCGTTCTGCGGCGCGCCGACGAGCCCCGACCCGGCGAGCTGGCAGGAGGAGGTCACGCTGACCGTCACCGGCCGCACGATCACCTGGTCCATCCCGCTCGCGGTGATCCCGGAGAGCGTCGGCCTCGGCGCGCTGTACTCGGAGTTCGACGCGACCGCCGACGCGGCGGAGCCGGTCCTCGGCACGCCGGTGCTCGGCATCCCGAGCCAGTCGATCGACGTGGGCCGCGGCGACGGCGTCTGGCGGGTGCGCTAGCTGTCCTGACTCAGTGACTTGGTGACAGCCGGCTGATCGGTGGTCGGCCGCTGAGGGCGGTGTGTGCTCGGCGAGTGTTGTAGTAGGCGAGCCAGGTCGGCAAGGTGTCGGTGCGGTCGCTGTTGGTCGGGTAGGCG